>NZ_AJQF01000001.1:0-13296 GCF_000261705.1 Bradyrhizobium genomosp. III
GGCGTTGGTGATGGACGGCGTCTGGGTGGTGAACAAACTGGCCATTTTGTTCTCCCGCGCAAGTCGATTCCTGCACTTGGTGATTTAACGGAAGGCGAAGTTAAATAAATTATATATTTATTTGTCTCACCTTTTATTCCGATTGTGAAGCAACCAGCGTGTGCACGGATCTCAACTTCTCTTGAAGGGTGTGTTCGTTGCTGGCCTCGGCGCATGAACAACTGCCTGGTGGGGCTTCGCGCTGGAGGTTTCGGGAAGCGGCACCGCGTACGCCGGCAGTCCGCGGCGCGAGACACCAAAAGCGGGTGGCGCGCCGCGTATTCCCGCGCTCTACCTTCGCCGTCCAGCTCTTATGGCTCCATCCGTTTCGCGATCAGATCGGCGAACTCACCCAGGGTCCGCGCCGCCTCGACCTCGCCAACGCGGAATCGTACGCGAAACTTCTGCTCGACGGCGATGACGAGCGAGATCTGCATGAGCGAGTCCCACTCCTCGACGTCCGCCGCCGAGAGCTCGGGCTTGGCCGCGACCTTATCGAGGAAGATGCCGTCGAATACCTCCTGCAACTTCGCCAGTACTTCAGCCTGCTTCATAAGCCCTCCGGGTTACGCGTATCTTTGTCGACCGAATCTGATACTTCCCCACCTCGAGCTCGAACTCTTTTCGGGCGGCGGAGTCTTCCGTACGCACGAATCCAAACGCCTCGTAGATTCCGGCGACGATCCCGTTCTTGGCTGTCGGAAGATAGATGCCGCGCACTTTTGCGCAGCCGGCGACCTCTGCAATCCGAAAAATCTCCTTCATGATCTCGTCCTCAACTTGGCGCTTGAGCACGCGGCAGCTCATGAGCCAGGTGTCGATCACGAAGACGCCGTCCTCGACCTTTGCAATGACCACGGAGATGAGCCCGGAATCACCGAACCGGTCCTCGAGCCGCATCGTGAAGCACCGGTAGTCCGGTCTGCTCAGGAGCCCCTGGATCTCGGTTTCGGAGCGACGGACCGTCGTCAGGTTGAATTGGTTGCTGCGCGCGATCAGCTGGGCAATGCGGGGCAGGTCGAGCGCGTCGAACTCCTTGATCGTAGCCCGCATCTCGAGCGAGGCGAGGTAGGCTGGCATGTCGGTCACGCTCGCCGCGAGCTCCGTACGTCGCCGTTCCTGCCTGTACTGCGCCGTCCGCCCGAGATCCTCCTCCGTGACGGTCCGCGGCTCGAAATGGCGTCCGGCCTGGAGGCGGCCGATGAACTCGGCGGGGTCCGGCCCGAGGAGCACGCCTTCGACCAGGGGCTGAAACTGGCGCACGATCTCGATTTCCGCCGGGTTGTCGTCGGCGAAGACGAAGCTGTCCAGGCCGAGGTGCAGTTCATCCGCGATCCGCTGCAAATTGTCGGACTTCGGGTCCCAATTGGCTTTGAAGGCCGCGAAATGCTCCAGGCGGAGAACCATCTCGGGATGCTTCTCGAAGACCTCGACCGCGCGCGCATGGTCGTTCTTGCTGCAGACCGCGAGCAGCACGCCGCGTTCGGAAAGCGCAAGGAGGTATTTCTGGAAGGCCTTGAAGGCTTCGCCGCGGGGCGAGGAGTCGCCGAGCTCGATTCCCTCGATGCCGTCCTCCGCGATCACACCGCCCCAGAGCGTGTGATCGAGATCGAGCACCAGCACCTTCTTGGGGCCTTGCTTACGGGAGGCGATCAGATGGCTGAGCTCTTGCGCGACATCCACCAGAAAATCAGGTGAGCCGAGCTGCTTCGATTCATACCATGCTCGCGCATCCTCCGCGGCCGTGATCCCTCGGCGTGCCGAGAGGAACTCGACGTCGCAGATTTGCACCTCGGCTGGCGCCCGGAGCCCGAGCTCGAGGTTCACCGCTTTGCGGAAACTCCAATCGGCGCCAAGCGTGCGTGAACGGAACGAGCCGAGCCCGAGCTCGGCAGGCAGCGCAAGATTGGCGAGAATTACCGCCGCACCCGAACGTGCGATGAAGGTCCGCGCCAGGCTGAGGAGGTGCTCCGCGGCGCCAACTGCAGCTTCGCGCTGGCTTTCCATGGCATCGAGCAGCGAGCCGGAAAACCGGCAGCGGCTTCCGTTCGGCAGAATGAAGGCGATATCCGGCTTGAAGGCGTACAGCGGGCTCGAGTCGTCGAGGACCTCCGAGACGAAATTATCGTACTCGCCGAGAAAGCGTTCGCACGCGACGCCGCGAACGGCCAGGAGATGTTCGACCAGTTCGTGCAACGGATAAAGGTTGTAGCCGCCGATCAAGGCAAGGCGGAGTCTTGGCTGGACACTCTCGGCCGCGTGCAGCTTGGCCTTTTTTCGAAGCGTCGACAGAAAAAACAGTTCGGAAAAGCTCATCGCGTGCCGCGAGCGGACGGCGAGATGTCCCCAGAACGCGGCATCGCCGGACAGCGCCAGGGACTTGAGTTCGGCGTCATTTACAGGCCGGTCCGGCAAGACGGGTGCAGCAGCGAGAATAGCGAGTCTCCCCAGCGAAGGCGGCATCATTTGATTGTCCGCTAAATTAAATCATGATATAGGTTGGGTCAATTAAATATATTTAAATTTGTTAAATTGGGATGGCGTAAATAAATGACGGCGCATGCGGAACTGGGACCATCGAGCTCGGACACGCTTTTCACCAAGGCTGAGAATCTCAAGCGGCTTCCCGAAGGGAACAACCTGGTCCTCCGGGAGGTCAGGCTGGACGATTCGCCGCAAATCATCGCCTGGCGGAATGACCCCGTGCTCGGCAAGTTCATGGGGCGAGAAAAGCTGACTTTAGCCCGGCAGGAAGAGTTTTTCCGAAGCTACCAGAGCAGGGCGGACGACTATTATTTCATTGCCGAGTTCAAGCGTTCGCGAAAACCGGCCGGCAGCATCGCGATTGCGAACCTGGATTTCGCAACGAAGCGGGGCGAGGTGGCGCGGTTGATCGTCGATCCGGGCGCGCGGCTCTTTCTGGCCGAGATCTTCGATCTGCTGCTCGCGTTTGCGTTCGTGCAGCTGGGGCTTTCGGCCGTCGTCGCCAACGTGCAAAGCCGGAACGGGCCGGCGAAGAACTTCCATGTTCGCCTTGGATTCCAGATCGACGACATCGCGCCGAACGCTTGGTGGAATGGCGACGACGTGATTACATTTCGGATGTCGCGTGAGGATTATCCGCGGTTAAAGCACGCCTGGTCGGCGCTGCTCCTCGATGCCAGGGAAAGTTAGCTTCCGCGCGGCTGGCCGGAGAGCGGCAGCGGTGCATCGCGCTTCCGGAGGCGACGGATTTCACGCCCGAACTGGGTGTTGTCCGTCCCCGAGGGCACCTCGCGGACAGCGCGTGGACGATGGACACTTGCGTGTTGGCGCGCTGGCAGGGGAAAGAGGACTGGCAGATGGAGTTGCATTTTCATCATTTGGGAATGGCGTGCCGGAATATCGCAACGGAGTTGCCGGAGCTCGAGACGACTGGCTACCGTCCTGAAGGACCAATCTTCGAGGATCCGATCCAGCAGGTTCGGATTCAGTTCGTGTCGGGCGGCGGTCCGCGCCTGGAACTCATCGAGCCGGCCAGCCCACAATCGCCCGTGATGGGCGTTCTGAAGCGCGGCAGCAAATTCTATCATCTTGCTTACGAAGTGGCCCGCTTCGACGACGCGATCGCTCACTTCAGGGAGCGGCAGTATCTTCCCGTATCGTCACCCGCGCCCGCCGTCGCGTTCGACATGCGTCGCATCGTGTTTCTCGCCTCCGCGACGCTCACGCTCATCGAGCTCATCGAGGCGGGGAGCTAGCGTGAATTGGCGACAGCTCGATCGGCGGCTGAGCGACGATTTGCGCGAATCCGTCGGACGAAACTGGTCTGCTGCGCCGAACCCATTCAGCAGCGCGGAGGCCGCCTGCCTGCAGTCTCACGACCGGTTCAGGGCCGATCTCCGACAGGAGAATGCCCATGTGCCCCGGTGCCGGAGACGCCGTCGGCCAAACGCCCAATCCAATTGCTGACAATACGGTCCGATCCATATCGCCCCAGAACTGCACGACAATGGCACCAGGGGGCGCGCAAGCAGCGAGGTGCGTCGCTTCCGGCGAACCGATGCGAGGCTCAGCCGTCGCCGTCGGTCGGAGCGCGACGATGATTGCGTCCCACTCGTCGTGATACACCGCCTGGACGTGGTGGAAGATGTCCACGCTCGCTCCAGAGCTCGCGAGACCGGCGCGGAGCGAGCCGACAAATTCGTTGTCGCACAGCACGGCAATGCGATTCTTGTAAACGGATAGACCGCAATCGTGCAGTTGCTTCACGCACAGCGGACCGAGAAACGAGAAGACATCGACCGACGGGTGGCGTTCGTTCACGCCGACAATGGGAATTCCGCGCCGTAAGCACGCTTCCATGTCGAGGTCTTTGGCGCGAAATTCCCAGGCCTCAAACATCAAGGCGATGACGGCCTGCCTCGGTAACTCATCAATCAGCGCAGCGGTCAGAGGCCGAAGATGGCCGCTGTTGGTTAAAATATCCGTTTGATGGAGGATATCCGGGGTGATCTTCTCCAAGACATCGATACGATCGGCCACGCCGACCGAATCTGCAAGCTCCATGGTCTGCTGCCTGGCGTCAGCTGGTGTGCCGTGCCGCGTAGGTCTGGTGAAGGCATAGACGTGCCTGGCTCCGGCCATCGCTGCGAGGACGGCCGTTACGGCATACGCGCCGGTGGCAGCCTCGGTGAGGACCGTTAGTTCCGAAAGGTCCAGGAGAGTTTCCGTAAGAGCTCGGCTCATCAGGGCTCCCAGGCGCGGCACTGAGAATCCTGGTCGCAAGGCCGTATCGAAGCCAGATCGCAATTGCCTGAACGCTACTCCGGCCTCGGTTGCTGTCATGAACTGCCTTCCGCTTTGCCACCTTGGGAACAACGCGCGTAAATATATGGTCGAGTTACGCTGAGCCCCTGCGCGCCGAATAGGCTGTATGAATGGAAGTTGACTGCAAGTTAATTAATATATTTATTATTATAATAGATTTATTTATTAATGTCAATAATGTGCCAGGGCCACGGTGCCCTCAAGACGAAATCGGGCGCGGCCGCACACGCCTCACTTGGCACCTTGCCAAGGTACAACGTGGTAGATAACTCGGTAATTGAAATCGTTGAATTAACAAATTTAATTTGGCACGCATCCAATTTCGGTCTATTTTCTCTGACCGACGATTGCAGGATGACGTTGATGACCCACCTCGACCCCGCTAGTGAAGATCGTCGCGAGTTCTTGAAGAGCTGTGGAAAATTTGCAGCCGTCACACCTCCGACCATGACGCTGTTGCTGTCCACCTCGCTGACCTCCACCGCCATCGCCAGTTCCGGCGGCCGAATTGTGCAAGGCAACAATGGCTTCGGCAACAATGGTGGCGATGGCAGTCCCAACGGGAAACCGGATGGCAACCGCTAAAGGCAAACGAAGCCTCACCGTCGCCACCGCAAGTCCGAGCATCGGAGCCTCAGCCGGTCCGGCGGCGCCTTTGGGCCGACGAGCGGTCGATTAGCAGATCATTTAGCTTCTTACCGGCTCGAAGCTGCGCTTTCAGCCAGCGGGGCTGTTTGCCGCGGCCGGACCAGGTTTCGGCCGGATCCTTCGGGTTCTGGTATTTCGGCAACACCGGGGGGTAGGGGCGGCGCGGACGTTCCCCGTTCGGGGACGAAACGGCGGTCCCCTCAATCTTGCGCAGCCGCTCTTCGAGCTTGACCTTTTCCGCGGTCATCCTGCGACTGAGAACGGTCGTGACCTCATCGTAAAGCCCCCACAGCTCGGCTGTGGTCAAGTTGACCCAGTCATTTTTCCCCATGGAAGCCGTCCCCAGCTACTTCCGAACCAAAGCAGGAGGGGGCATTATCAGGTCATGGCAGGGTTCGGCAAGCGCGATCCGGGCGCGGGGCGGCGCTTGGGTGCAGCGCAGTACTTGGTGCTAGCGGTTAAGACTGTATCTCCGACCGGGCGGTCGCTTCCTGAGCGCCCTCCGTCCGTAGGCCCGTCGCTTGGGCGAGAGCAATCGCTCCTCTGCTTTCAACACGCGATTACGTAAGTTCTGCAATTCTGTGAATTGAACGATGAGGGCCTTATGTGTTTTACGCAAAACTGCCGAAGAATACATTTGAACCACCTACTCATTGCTACGACGAATCCGTGCCAATCATTGAAAAATTGCTGAATTGACGAAATTCGGCCTCAAGCGCGGTACTGGGACTTCCGTCGGTGTTACACGGGCTACGATCAACCGCAGCCTTGTTCTGTCCTTGATTACCAGCCGTTGCTTTGATGAATAGTAATACTTTCTCACCTCCCTTTCCTGAGCTAGGCTTTACGAACGGCCTCGCTTCAGTAAAACTTCGTCGAATGTTAGATTTGAATCGTGAATGTCCCTATATATCGTTGGTAATATCCGACTCTAACTAAGTTAATTGGATGTTGACCATCATAGTGCACCCGCCCGATCAGTGAGCCGATGACATTCTTGGCGTGAATTTTAAGATTTAAACTATCAAAAATTGTAGTCGGAATGTCGTTATCCTCGCAGAATTCGCGGTTTCGAATTTTGCATCGAGCACCGCATTCTTACGGTGCTGCACGCATTCTCTGGGCGAGTTACGATAGCGTGGCCATCGAGCGTTGCCGCCAGGTGCTGCCTTCGATCAAGACCCTGCGACACTATTGACGGAGCTGACTGGTTATAGCTCGCGCGTCTCAAAAGGAGGGTGGGGATTAAACGGCTGCAAGCGGGGTTGTTAGCAACAGGCAAGGGAAACATGCGCCGTATCAGAATTGTTATCGCTGATCGACACCCGATCGTCTTGCAAGGGGTTAGGAGCGTTCTTGCGGCGCAGCGTGATTTTGCGGTCGTTGCTTCCTGCAGCGATGGCGCAAGCTGTGTCGAGGCAATTCGGTTTCTTGCCCCGGACGTGGCGCTTGTCGATGCTGCACTGCCCGACTTCAATCGACAGCAGATGCTCGCTCGTGCGAACGCCGTCGGTCCACGTGCTCCGATAATCTTCTTCACCGGTATTACGGCCGACAGTGAGTTACAAAGGTTGGCCTTGAACGGCGCCTGCATCGTCCTCTCGAAGGATTCGGATGCGGAGATGCTGGTCGCAACCCTGCGGAAAACTGCCCAGGGCCAAGCAGCGGCTTCGCCCAGCAACGGGCACGTCAGCGAGGCCCCCCTGGCCAGTGTGAAGCCTTTGACACAGCTAACTGACCGGGAGCGGCAGATCATGCGGCTCGTATCGGAGGGGCTATCGAACAAGGAGATTGGGCGTCGGTTGAATCTCGCCGACGGTACGATCAAGGTCCACCTTCATCATATCTTCCAGAAGCTGGAAATCAGCAATCGTACGGTTCTCGCGGCATTGGCGATCTCGCGAAGCGAGCTGCATACAGCGCCAGATGAGCCGGATTCCCTTGGTCTGTTGCGTCAGGATCCAGCCAGCGCGAACTGACGGGTACGTCTGGCGCGTCTTCGGCAGTATGCGCGAGGGGCGGCCTATCGCGGTGCCAGATGCTCAATCATGTTGAGGCAGGCCCCTTCGGCCTCGGCCAACGTTCGAAAGGGCGAGCCGCCAATCTTGATTGCGGCTTGGTTATTGTGGAGCGGGCGCCAACTCGCCAGGTAGCCGGAGCGTCCGTGAAAACCCGGACCTCCCGGGCTTTCGAAACTGATCACGAACGAGAAGCCGTGGCTGCTCGCACTCCAGATCTCCATGTCCCGGACGGACCGATAGAATTGCAGTGGCATCGCAATGATCCATTGTAGCCGAGCCCGCGCCCGTTAGTTAAATTCAAGTTAACTAAATTAAATGCCAGAGCGCAACTCAAATTGGGTGCGTCGGCAAGGCGCGGCGGGAAAAATCGGAGGAAACACGGGAAATTGCCGGCTTTCTGTCCGAGGCACGCACGTTCAGCAACCTCTCACCAGGCAAAGAAAATTCTTGGTTGAAAATCTTTATTTAATATATAATAATGTAAAAATGGCGTTTTAAATCGAGGAGGCGCATCGTGACCCGGGACGGCAACGAAGATGACGACCGGCGGGCGTTTTTGAAGACCTGCGGAAGATTTGCAGCCGTGACGCCCCCTGTCATGACGCTGCTTCTGTCCACCTCCCTGACCTCAAAAGCCATTGCCCGTTCGGGCGGCCTGAACGGGGCGAGGCAAAGCGACAGCGGCCAGTCGTTCTTCGACAATGATCGGTCCACGTCGGGCCCGGCGAGCTCCAGCGGCGGATCATCCGGGGGTGGGGGAGCACCTGGTGGTCTCCCTGCCGGATCTTCTCATGCCGGAGGGACATCCGGCGGCGGGGCTGGCGGTAGCGGCGGGGCCGGTGCTGGCGGAGGCAATGCAAAAGGGCCCTTCGCAACCGGCGGCGGCTCTGGAATTCCAAGTGCAGATGGTGGGGTCGATTGCGCAGACGAAGAGAACGAGGAAAAGCGCAGGGCCGATTGCCCCGGAGCTAGTACTCGGATTTCCAGCGCAACCCAATCCAGCCGGTAAGATCTTCTCAGCCCACGAAGGAGCCCGATTGGCTGCCGTGCGGCCAAGCCGGGCCGGGGCCTTTTGCTCCGACAGATCAAACGCGAGGCCGAAAGCATATCTGGCCAGCCGAGCGGCCTCCCGGGAGACTCGGACAGGAGGCGTGTCGTGAATACCCGCATTCGAGCGGAGAGTCCTGCGGCCCTTCTTCGAGAGCGTCTCGAAGCGCTTGTCGCCCGGCTCGCAGAACTCGAGAAGCTCAGAGACCGGGTAGGTCGAGAAGAGAATCGTCAGCGCAAGCTGCGCAATGCGGACGGTCCCCCATGCCTGAGCTCAGACCGCCGGCAGTCGTTCCAGCTTCGCACAGGCGAAGCTCATGCCCGTGCTGCTCGGTTGCAATAAATCGCGGTGTAACGAGCGTCCCAAAGCGAATGGACGACCGAAAGGGTGCGTGCGGATGGTTCGCGACAGCGAACCGGCCTACGAGCCTGTCCCGGCTATTCGGCTACCGGGCGAGCGGGAGGGGGGGCGCGCTGGAGCCCCAGGGATGAGCCCGACCGCGCCGTGCGAGACTATCCGATCGATTCTGCGGCTCATGACCTTGTAGCACTCGCATGCCACGGCTTCGAGCCGCGGCCGATCAATCTCGAGCTGGCCGCGCCGACTGGATTTCAGCGCTCTTGACGCGCGCATTGTGCACACGACATGCGTGACCGTGGTGCGGCGAACGCCGAGCAACTCCGACAATGTTTCTTGCGTCAGCGGGAGCAGGTCCCCTTCATTCGCACGATCATGGATGTGAAGAAGCCAGCGCGCTAAGCGCGCTTCGACGGAATGCAGTGCATTGCAGGCTGCCACGTGCTGGAGTTGCGTCAACAACGACATCGTGAAGACCTGCACCATGGATGCGATTGCGGGGCTGCGATGTTGGGCTGCCAGGAATTGCGCAGGTGAGATCTGCAGCGCGGCCCCGGATAGGCGGGCGACCGCGGTCGCAGGCGCGGCGGATGCGCCAAACGCTGACGTCAAACCCACGGCGCCCTCATGCCCGATGATCGCCGTGGCAACTGTTTGTCCGTTCGGCAGCTCCGTGATCGCGGCGATGGCACCGCTGAGGGGGAAGAGAAGATGTTCGATCCGATCGCCCGATCGGATGAGCACGGAATTGCGTTCGATCACGACTTTCCGGAGATGAGGCGCAAGCAAAGCAAAATCCGCTGGCGGCAACGCTGCTAACAGACGATTACCAGTTCTAGTCGCATGGTCCATCATGGGATTGGCTCCCGACGGATACTCGGCACTAGAACTCATGCCGATGTGTCGAGCTGCTCTGCGGCGTACCAGCTCAACAGCAAGCCAACCGACCACCACAGATATGGTTCCCGTGATCAATGGCCCGACACTCGCATGCCGCGTCGTAGGTATATGGCCCGCTAGTATCCGTGTTGAAGACGAGTTGGGGCGGCATCGCTTCAAGCTGAAGCCGAGCCTCCAGCGCCTTCACGCGTTCGCGCCGCATTGGCGGTGCAGCAAGCTGGGAAGCCTCCTTAACATCTCTGCTGGAGGCGTATCGTCCTTCGACATGCTTTCGCTAACGAGTGGCACGCAACGGGCTCGCAACGACGCGTTCGTACGGGAACGCCGGCTTCGCCCCGCAAGGCCAACACGTGACCCAACGCGGGCTCGGATCGCGCCAAGGTCCAGTGGCAGCGACTGCAGCCTAGCTCCTTGATCCTCCCGGTAACGTCAAACGAGAAAAGCGCACTCATGACGCTGCTCTTGGTGACGTACGAGATAATGGCCCTCTCGTGCCAGGGATTGAGATCGTCCAACGTGCCCGCCGGATATTCTAGGAGGCAATCAATCCAATAGGCACGAAGTGCCTCGTGGCAGGTAATGGTCTTTAGGCACGAAGTGCCTCGTGGCAGGTAATGGTCTTGACGCCCCCGCAGCCGCAGCAAACCACGGCACCTTCGGCGTACATTCCCAATATCGCCTCGATGTCGCCCGCGCGGTAAGCATCGAGCCAGTCAATCGCAATGGCCATCGGCAAATCGCAATGGCCATCGGGTCAAATGATATATTTTCTTACCTAAATGCCATAAAAGCTTGCGATTTAAGACATTTTTAGCCCGCGAAGCCTCTTTTTTCCTTATTCTATTAATTGTATTTTAATAATCCCGCTTGGCCTCGGCCATATGCCGAAGTACATAGATGGCCGGGCCGAGGCAGAGTCCATGTTAGACGTATCTGTGAAGCAGAGACGGATCCGGCTTCTGATCGTAGATCGACAACCGATCGTTCTACAGGGGCTGAAGTCGGTACTCGGGGCACAGCAGGACTTCGACGTTGTCGCATCGTGCAGCGATGGGACAAGGTGTCTCGAAGCAATTCGGAATTTGACACCCGACGTCACGCTTGTTGCTGACAACCTGCCAGATCTGACGGTCCCCGAGATCCTCGCGATTGCGAAAGCTGAGAATCTTTCCACGCGCTTGGTGTTGTTTACCGAATCCGAAGCAGATCACGATCTAGCCGCTGCTATTGCTGCTGGCGCCTCCAGCGTAATCTCGAAGCATGCTTCCTCGGACACTATGCTGCGATTACTGCGCCTGATGACAGAGCGCAGCGTGTCGCGCGAGCAATCCGATCTCTTGCCAGCCGGCCAGGGAGCTGACGGCGGCGGCAAAGTGGAAACGATGCTGGAGCTGTTGACGCACCGGGAACTTCAAATTGTACGACTGGTCTCAGAAGGAATGTCAAACAAGGAGATTGCGCGCCAGCTAAACGTTTCCCCAGGGACAGTCAAAGTACACCTATACAACATATTTCAGAAGCTTGAAATTACCAACAGAACTGTGCTCGCTACCCTCGCGTTGTTGCAGCGACCGTCCGGCTTCGGCCTGCTTGCGCTGGCATTTCTGGCGTTCGCAATTGCGGACGAACTCAAGGCGTCGGAAGCGAACGACGTGGATCCGGATGACGACAGCGGCGGTCGCGCGGGAGAGCATGCCGAATATGAGCCCTGGAAAAGAGCTATTCTCCGACACCTCGTGGTCTGGGAATCCGGCGAGACGTCAACCCAGAGGGACTTCTTTGCCAAGGCGAGCCTGGTCACGAACCCGGCGGCGGCAATAGAAGCGCTGAGCCCGGCAGAGCAATCCGCAGGCTCGAAAACGTGGAAGGACCACGGCCCGGTTGGATCGAGCACGCCCAATCTTCCTACGCCATTACTGCGGGGCACCAGCGACACACAGATCGTTGGAGACCCGACCTCTGAACATCAATTCCCGCGGCTTGCTTCCACTCCGACGTCGATTCACGGCGGGTATGGCACCTTCGCCACTCTAACCGGTGCGTTGATCTACGCACTGAACGACCCCCATCTTGCCGTGCAATCGCATGACCCGGGCAAAGCGCCGATCGACAGCTTCGTGGTGGTCACCGGCGAGAATGCGACCACAAAACTGGCCTCGATAACCGATGCCGATACCAATGATGTAGACGGCTTTCCCCCGGCTTTCCCTTTGCACGATTTGCGCCTGCCTGCGCTTGTGACCACCGGCAACGAACGCGTCGCGGGCGAAGGCGCTTCGAACCAAATGAGTCATGGTGCTGCGGACCACAACCTGCAAGAACCCCATGGCTCACCGGGCTCGGGTCGCGATGCCGGTATTGGCGGAGATGGCCGCGATCAACGGATGGGCGGCGACGTTGGCGAAAACGTTGTTTATCGCTCCCCGATCGATTCCAATTCGACCTCTTCCCACTCTGGCTTCGATTTCGCATCTGGATCGAGCCGGATCAATCTTGCGGCTTTCGGAGCGCTTGCCTGGCTCCATATGACAGCAGCAAGCAAGTCCATACCGCCGCATACCCTCGCCTGGATCTACAATCCCGCAACCAACGAAACGATCGTGTACGTGAATCCGACCGATCGGAGTCTCGATGTCGGAGACCGGGGCCTGCTGGAAATCCATCTGCAGGGGATTGTCTCCATTGCGGAGTCGGATTTCGTCGGCCAGCCGGAAGGCGCGGCTGTCGCGATCACCCTGGATCAGCTCGAAGCGCTGACATCGGCGACCGCAACCGAAGCTGTTCTGAGTGCGGACAGTGCCCATACAGTTATCGGGACGAGCGAGAGCGCGCTCGGGAGCGCGGCAGTTTGGAGCACTCTGACCGACAACGGCTTGACGTTCGGATTCGGGCAGGCTCGGACCGGCTCGGGGGGAGCGACAAGGTCCAGAACCTTCACTAGCGATTCGGTGGCTACAACGGATGAGAGCGATGGTGGGTCCGGCGGGTCGGCTCATGTATCACCGATCGCGCTTGCTCATAGCGCGACGGTCACGGCAGTTGAAAATCTCACATCGAAGAATGAGCCGATCAATGGGGGGGCTGGCTCTAGCAGCGCAGCGGGCGATAACTCACAGCACGCTTCGGAGCCAGGGTCTGCAAAGGCGGCAGCGGAATCGACTGAAGCCGGCTTCATGCAGGGGAATGGCGTCGGCAATGACAACGAGAATCATCCCGCCGCTTCGGGGGCTTCGCGAGGGGTAGCGAAGCCAGCAGAAGCCGATGGTGTGGAACACGGCAATTCGGGGCACTCAACCTCTGCAAAGCCACCGGAAGCAGCCGACCCCGGTGAGCCCGGCGTCGCAAAGGCCGGTAGCGCGGGCGGTAACTCCCAGCACGTTTCGAAGCCACCGGAATTGACTGAAGCTGGCTTCATACGGGGAAATGGCGTCGGCAATGACAACGAGCATCATCCCCCCGCTTCGGAGGTTTCGC
>NZ_AJQF01000002.1:0-875 GCF_000261705.1 Bradyrhizobium genomosp. III
GCAATGGCAACGAGCATCATCCCCCCGCTTCGGAGGTTTCGCGAGGGGCAGCGAAGACGGCAGAAGCCGATGGTGTGAAACACGGCAATTCGGGGCACTCAACCTCTGCAAAGCCACCGGAAGCAGCCGACCCCGGTGAGCCAGGCGTCGCAAAGGCCGGTAGCGCGGGCGGTAACTCCCAGCACGCTTCGAAGCCACCGGAATTGACTGAAGCTGGCTTCATACGGGGAAATGGCGCCGGCAATGACAACGAGCATCATTCCCCCGCTTCGGACGCTTCGCGAGGGGCAGCGAAGACGGCAGAAGCCGATGGCGTGGAACACGGTAATTCGGGGCACTCAACCTCTGCAAAGCCACCGGAAGCAGCCGACCCCGGTGAGCCAGGCGTCGCAAAGGCCGGTAGCGCGGGCGGTAACTCCCAGCACGCTTCGAAGCCACCGGAATTGACTGAAGCTGGCTTCATACGGGGAAATGGCGCCGGCAATGACAACGAGCATCATTCCCCCGCTTCGGAGGCTTCGCCGGGTTCAGCGAAGACGGCAGACGCAGATGGCGTGGAACGCGGCAATTCGGGGCACTCAACCTCTGCAAAACCACCGGAAGCAGCCGACCCTGAGCCTGGCCTCGGTAGCGCGGGCCGCGATAATTCACAGCACAATTCAGAGCCAGGGTCTGCAAAGGCGGCAGTCACAGAGTTGACTGAAGCTGGTTCTACGCAAGGGCACAGTCTCGGTAACGACAACGAGCATCATTTCCCGGCTTCGGATGCTTCGCGGGGTTCAGCGAAGACGGCAGAAGCCGATGGCGTGGAACGCGGCCAGTCGGGGCACTCAACTCTTGCAGACGCACCTGAAGCAGCTGAGCTCGATGAGCCG
>NZ_AJQF01000003.1:0-37165 GCF_000261705.1 Bradyrhizobium genomosp. III
AGCAGCCACAGAGCTGACTGAATCTGGTTCTGTGCAAGGACACAGCTTCGGTAACGACAACGAGCATCATTTCCCGGCTTCGGATGCTTCGCCGGGTTCAGCGAAGACGGCAGAAGCCGATGGCGTGGAACGCGGAAATTCGGGGCACTCAAGTTTTTCAGACGCACCTGAAGCAGCTGAGCTCGATGAGCCGAGCATCGCAACGGCCGGTAGCGAGGGCCGCGGTGACTCACAGCACGGGCCTGCAAAGGCGGCAGCCACAGAGTTGACTGAGGCTGGCTTCGCGCCGGGAAATGGCGCCGAGCATCAAGCTCCGGTCTTGGATGTTGCGGGAGCGTCAGCCGGGGAAGAACCGACCGTCGTGGAGCATGGCAACTCCGAGCACGATTTACATGGCTCTAAAGACGCACCCGAAGCAGCTGAGATGGTCAAACCGAGCGTCGCAAATGGCGGTGACTCCGGAAACTGGCCGCAGGCTGCGCAACCTGCTGCAACCGCGTTGGACCCCGTACAGCCGGCTAAAGTTGCCTTCGAGATTGGGGGTGCGGAATTGGCGTTTCGCTTCGATAGCTATGCGACTCCTCCCACATTCGGCGCGGTAGTTGAGCTTGATGGCCCGCCAGGTCGGCACGTTCCGCCCGGTCAGGAAGTGGACCTCCACACCATCGGCAAATCGATCCCTGATGCACTGGACGAACACGCGGTCGTCCCCGTTCATAACGTTCCGCATCACGCCGTTGTACCCGCGCCTCATGACTTGCTGATTTGAAGCGTCCCATCGTTACAGATGTGGGAGCCCTCCGCATCCACCGTCCTTGCGGCTACCCGGTTACGGGGCCGCTGTGTGCTGCACATCAAAAAAGTATCAGTTGCACATTGAAATCGTGGTGGCGGGCCCGGATACCGGTCGCTACGATCCCTAACGAGAGGAAGCGCTGAGCAAATTCAGCCGACAAGGGAACAGGGGCGGATCGTCAAAAACCGCACCGGCCCGAAGGGGAGCGGATATGGAACCGGACCTGGAAGTTGTCCAGATACGGCGCGGCGAGTCGTTCAAGGCGTGGTCGCACGGCTACCCATTCCACACGGTCCGCTGGCATTTCCATCCAGAATACGAGCTGCACCAGGTCGTGGCGACCAGCGGTCGGTATTTCGTCGGCGACTTCATCGGCGAATTCGAACCGGGCAATCTCGTTCTTACCGGCCCCAACCTGCCGCACAATTGGGTGAGCGATCTGCCGGCGGAGACCACCATTCCGCTGCGAGGACGCGTCCTCCAGTTCAGCGAAGAATTCATCGGCGACCTGATAAAGGTCATGCCTGAGCTTTCGGGCCTTGCCTCGCTGCTGGAATTCTCCCGCCGCGGCGCGCTTTTCACCCGCAGCACAAGCGAAGCGGTCGCCCCACTCATGGAGGAGATCGCGACGGCGAACGGTGTGCGCCGGATCGAGCTGTTCCTGATGATCCTGGGAACGCTCTCCCGCGCCCGAAGCGCGCGGCCGCTCTCGAGCCCGAACTATTTGCCTGACCCCTCGGGATACATGTCCGCGGGGATGAACAAGGCGCTCGCCTTCATCCGGCAGAACCTGACGCAGCCTTTCGGTGAAGCCGAGCTTGCGGCCATCGCCGGCCAATCGCAGAGCGCGTTTTCGCGCTCCTTCCGCCGGCACACGGGCATGTCGCTGGTGCAATACGTCAAGCGGCTGCGCATCAATCTCGCCTGCCAGATCCTGATGAGCGACGAGCAGGCGTCGATCACCGACATCTGCTTCGAGGTCGGCTTCAACAATCTCTCCAATTTCAACCGGCAGTTTTTGGCCGAGAAAGGCATGCCGCCTTCGCGCTTCAGGCGATTGCTCGCGCAGAACATCAATGCGGCACGCGCGGCCTAGCCGGCGAAAAAGCAAAGGAGGAGACCACCACGGGAAGAATGACGCGGGCATGCCGATGGCAGCCCGCGACAGGAATCGCTTGTCCAGGAATTCTGCGCGGCTTCGGAGCACCGGCACTCATCGCCGCCGGTGACGGGAGCCGCGAAGGCCCGTCTTCAAGGATCAACCACAGCACTCTAGTTCTGGAAAGGAAAGTCCGAATGAAAAGGTTCTCCCCGAAACATACGGGCACACTGGCCCTGGCCCTGTCGCTGCTTGGCACAACAGCCATGTTCTCGCAGGCCGCAGAGGTGAAGGACGCGACCGTTGCCTTCCTGATGCCGGATCAGGCGTCCACCCGCTACGAACAACATGACTATCCGGGCTTCGCTGCGGAGATGAAGAAGCTCTGCGCAAGTTGCAAGGTGATCTATCAGAACGCCAGTGCTGATGCCACACGGCAGCAACAGCAGTTCAACTCGGTCATCTCGCAGGGCGCCAAGGTGATTGTGCTCGACCCCGTCGACTCGACCGCCGCCGCCTCCCTGGTCAAGATGGCACAGTCGCAGGGCATCAAGGTCATTGCCTATGACCGGCCGGTCCCGGACGCCAAGGTCGATTTCTACGTCTCCTTCGATAACGAAGCCATCGGCAAGGCCATCTCCGAATCGCTCATCAAGCATCTGAAGGCCGCCAACGTCACGGCGAAGGAAGGTGAGGGCGTGCTTGAGATCAATGGATCGCCGACCGATGCCGCCGCGGGGCTCATCAAGAAGGGCATTCACGCCGGTCTCGACAAGAGCGGCTATCCAATTCTCGCCGAATACGACACGCCGGACTGGGCGCCGCCGAAGGCGCAGCAATGGGCGAGCGGCCAGGTCACTCGCTTTGGCAAGAAGATTCTCGGCGTCGTGGCGGCCAATGACGGCACCGGCGGCGGCGCAATTGCCGCCTTCAAGGCCGCTGGCGTCGATCCAGTGCCGCCGGTGACGGGCAACGATGCGACGATCGCCGCGCTTCAGCTCGTCATCGCCGGCGATCAGTACAACACGATCTCCAAGCCCAGTGAGATCGTGGCCGCCGCGGCGGCCCAGGCCGCGGTGAAGTTCCTCTCCGGCGAGACACCCAAGGCGGAAACCACGCTCTTCAATGCGCCGTCGAAGCTGTTCGTGCCGGCGGTCGTCACTCAGGAGAACCTGAAGGCGGAGATCATCGACAAGAAGATCCAGACGGCCGATCAACTTTGCACGGGCCGCTATGCCGCCGGCTGCAAGAAGCTCGGCATCACGCAGTAACTGCGTCCGTCCCGGCCGCTCGCGGCGGCCGGGACGAACGACGAGAGGACGGACTGGCACATGACCACGATCTCGGATGTCGATCACGCGCAGGGTGGACCGCGCAAGCCGGTCTTGAGTCTTCGCGGAATTTCCAAGCATTTCGGCGCCGTGTCCGCCCTGACCAACGTCGATCTCGACGTGCATGCCGGCGAGGTCGTGGCGCTCGTGGGCGACAACGGTGCTGGAAAATCCACGCTGGTGAAGATCCTTGCCGGCGTGCACCAGCCCAGCTCTGGATCGATCGCCTTCGGCGGCGAGCCTGTCACCCTATCCGATCCCGCCGCGGCGCTCGGTCTTGGTATCGCCACCGTGTTCCAGGACCTTGCGCTCTGCGAGAATCTTGATGTGGTCGCAAATATCTTCCTCGGCCGCGAGCTCAATCCGATGCGGCTCGACGAGGTCTCCATGGAGCTCCGCGCCTGGACGCTGCTCAACGAATTGTCGGCGCGGATCCCGAGCGTGCGTGAGCCGGTTGCTTCGCTCTCCGGCGGACAGCGCCAGACCGTGGCGATCGCGCGTTCACTGCTGACCGAGCCGAAGCTCATCCTGCTCGACGAGCCCACCGCCGCGCTCGGCGTCGCCCAAACCGCCGAGGTGCTCGACCTCGTCGAGCGCGTCCGCGCCCGCGGCCTCGGCGTCATCATGATCAGCCACAACATGGAGGACGTCCGCGCGGTCGCGGACCGGATCGTGGTGCTGCGCCTCGGCCGCAACAACGGCGAGTTCGAGCCCGACGCTTCCAACCAGGATCTCGTCACCGCGATCACCGGTGCGGACGAAAACTCGGTCTCGCGCCGCGCCAGCCGGCGCCGGGCCCATCAGTCGCCGGAGCTTGGGCGATGACCGACGACACGCAACAGATTTCGACCGCGCGCCTGCTCGACCGCAGCGACGAGCGGGTCAGGCACGCGGATACGCTCGGCAATACGGTCAGCGCCTTTGTGGACCGCGTGCGGTCGGGCGACCTCGGTTCGCTGCCGGTGGTCGTCGGGCTCATTGTCATCTGCACGGCGTTCGAGAGTCTCAATCCTGTTTTTCTGGCGCCTAACAATCTGGTCAATTTGCTGTTCGATTGTTCGACGGTGGGGGTGATCTCCCTGGGCATCGTCTGTATCCTGATGGTCGGCGAGATCGACCTCTCGGTCGGTTCGGTGAGCGGGTTCGCTTCAGCGCTCGTCGGCGTGCTTTGGGTCGGTCAGGATTGGCCCGTCGCTGTGGCGATCGTCACGGCGTTGGTGCTGGGCGCTGCCATCGGCGCGCTCTACGCATTCCTGTTCAATCGCCTGGGGATGCCGAGCTTCGTCTCGACCCTGGCGGGCCTGCTGGGTTGGCTCGGCCTGCAGCTGTATCTGCTCGGCTCCTCGGGCTCGATCAACCTTCCGTACGGATCGCCACTGGTCAATTTCGGGCAGATGCTCGTCATGCCGCCAATCGTGTCCTACGTGCTGGCGGCGGTTGCGAGCCTTGTGATGTTCGTGACCAGCTATCGCACAGCGATGCGCCGGCGGCAGGCGGGGCTATCGGCCAGTTCGCTCGGCCGCATGGTGCTGAAGGCGCTGCTGGTCACCGTCATGCTCGAATTCGTCGTCTATTATCTCAATCTCGGCCGCGGCATTCCGTGGATGTTCGGTCTGTTTGTCGGCCTGTGCGTGGTCATGAACTACGCGTTGACGCGGACCAAATGGGGCCGCTCGATGTCTGCCGTCGGCGGCAATCGCGAGGCGGCCCGCCGGGCCGGCATCAACGTTCGCCGGGTCTATCTGACCGCGTTCGTGCTTTGCTCCACGCTGGCGGCGGCCGGCGGCATTCTTGCCGCGGCGCGGCTGGCATCTTCCAGCCAGCAGGCCGGGACCGGGGATGTGAACCTCAACGCGATCGCCGCCGCGGTCATCGGTGGCACGAGCCTGTTCGGCGGTCGAGGGACCGCCTATTCCGCTCTGCTCGGCGTGATCGTCATCCAATCCATCGCGAGCGGCCTGACGCTGCTCGATCTCTCCTCGTCGCTACGGTACATGATTACGGGTGCGGTCCTTGCCATTGCGGTCATTGTCGATTCGCTGGCACGGCGCTCGCGTCTCTCCCATGGCCGAGCTTGAATAACTCGAACAAGAAAAGGACAAGCCTTGGCCCAGGAACTTGCAGGAAAAGTTGCCGCGATCACCGGAGCCGCATCGGGCATCGGTCTCGAATGCGCCAGAGCTTTGATCGGCGCGGGCGCGCGGGTGGTGCTGATCGATCGGGCGGAGGAGGCGCTGAGCAAAGCCTGCGTGGAGCTGGGCGATCAGGCGATTCCGTTACGCATCGACCTCACCGATCCCGAGAGCATGCGAGCCGTGATGCCGCAGGTGCTGGAGAAGGCGGGCCAGCTGGACATCTTCCATGCGAATGCAGGTGCCTATGTCGGCGGTGAGGTGCTTGGCGGCGATCCCGACGCCTGGGACCGCATGCTCAATTTGAACATCAATGCGCTGTTCCGGTCGATCCATGCGGTGCTGCCGCATATGGTCGAACGCAAAAGCGGCGACATCATCGTCACCAGTTCGATCGCAGGTCTCGTCCCCGTGGTCTGGGAGCCGATCTATACCGCCTCCAAGCACGCAGTGCAGGCTTTCGTGCATACGCTGCGCCGCCAGGTCGCCAAACACGGTTTGCGCGTCGGCGCCGTTGCACCCGGTCCGGTCGTGACCGCGCTCATCAAAGACTGGCCCAAAGAGAAGATCGAGGAAGAAATGGCGGCAGGTGGCTTGATGCAGCCGGTGGAGGTCGCAGAGGCGGTGCTTTTCATGTTGACGCGTCCGAGGAACGTCACCATCCGCGACCTCGTCATTCTGCCGCAGAGCAACGATCTGTAGCGTTCTCCGATTGGCGATCCAGATGACCAAACAATCCGATGACCGCCATTTTCTTGGCATCGATGTCGGCACCGGCAGCGCGCGGGCCGGCGTGTTCGATCGCTCGGGCAAGCTCCTTGCGAGTGACAACGCTCCCATCGCACTTTGGCGGGAGGCAGGCGACATCGTCGAGCACTCGAGCGAGGACATCTGGCGTGCCGTATGCCGTAGCGTGCGCGGCGCGGTGGCGCAGGCCGGCATCGCGCCGGACTGCATCGCCGGCATCGGCTTCGACGCGACCTGCTCGCTGGTGGTGCTGGGCGAAGGGGGCGCGCCGCTGCCCGTCGGGCCGTCCGGCGATCCTGCTCGCAATGTCATCGTATGGATGGATCACCGCGCCGCCGATCAGGCTCGCCGGATCAACCAGACGGGCGAGACGGTTCTCGACTATGTCGGCGGAACGATCTCCCCCGAGATGGAGACGCCGAAACTGTTGTGGCTCGCCGAAAACATGCCCGATACGTTTTCCCGTGCGTGGCAATTCATGGACTTGAGCGATTTTCTCACCTGGCGTGCGACGGGGAGCCTGTCTCGCTCCATCTGTACCGTGACGTGCAAGTGGACCTATCTGGGCCACGAAAACCGCTGGGACGATCAATTCTTCCGCAGGGTCGGCCTCGGCGTGCTGGCGGACGAGCAGTTCCGCAGGATCGGCACCGAGATCGTGCCCGGCGGAACGAGGCTTGCGGCGGGCCTGACGGCGGAGGCTGCGGCCGATCTCGGACTCGCGACGAGTACGCCGGTCGCTGCCGGCCTCATCGATGCACATGCCGGCGGTGTTGGTACGGTGGGCGCGCGCGGCACGGCGGGCACGGTGCTGACGCGCATGGCCTATGTGTTCGGAACGTCCGCCTGTACCATGACGACCACGCCGGATCCGTCCTTCGTCCCCGGCGTGTGGGGACCCTATTTCTCCGCCATGGTGCCCGGGCTTTGGCTTAATGAAGGCGGGCAGTCGGCCGCCGGCGCTGCCATCGAGCATCTGTTGCAGATGCATCCGCATTCCGCGCAAGCGACGCAGGCGGCACGCCAGAAGCAGCAGACGCTTGCCGATTGGCTCGCTTCGGAAACCGAATCCCGCGGCGGTGACGGAATGATTCCGCAATTGGTCGGCGAGGTTCATGTCGTCCCCGAGTTCCTCGGCAATCGCGCGCCGTTCGCGGACCCCGAAGCGCGTGCGCTGATTGCCGGGCTCGATATGCGCTCGGATCTGGAGAGCTTGCTGGCGCTTTATCTTGCCGGCCTGTGCGGTCTCGGTTGCGGGGCCAGGCAGATCGTTCGCGCCCAGCAGGACAAGGGCATCGCGGTCGATACGATCGTGGTCAGCGGGGGCGCCGCAAAGAGCCGCCTTGTGCGGCAGATCCTCGCCGATATGACGGGTTTGACGGTGGCTGCGTCGGCATCCCCGGAGGCCGTCCTGCTCGGCTCCGCCATGCTTGGATCAGTTGCATCGGGCGATCATGCCAATCTCGGCGAGGCGATGGAGGCGATGTCGGTTCTGGGAGACATCTCTCGACCCCAGGCCGCTCTCGCAGACTGGGCCGATCGGCGCTTTCGAGCTTTCGAGGCCCTGCAGAAGGTCGGTCGGGCAATCAGAAGCGCTTCGTAGCCCATTGCCAGCTGGACCGGGCGTATCCAGGCACGGCTTGCATCCACGTCGGCGCTGCCTGCGTAGGAAAGGGCATTCGCCCCTCTTTCATCATCTCGACACATATGTCATTGTAAGAATACAAATGTATATGACGGGCATTTTTGTCCGGCGAAGGGAGGGCTGCCCATGGGTAGGAAAGTCGCATTCATTGCGGCCTTGTTCGGCGCGTTGGCATTGGTGGGTCCGGCGCAGGCGCGGGTCGAGGTCCAGTGGTGGCACGCCATGAGTGGCGTCCTCGGCGATCGGCTCAATGAGCTGGTCGAGAAGTTCAACAAGTCGCAGGACAAGTACACGATCGTCGCGGTCGCCAAGGGGAACTATGACGAGGTGACCAACGGGGTGATCGCCGCCTATCGCGCCAAGCGGCCGCCGGAGATGGTGCAGATCGCCGAGCGCGGTTACATGACGATGCTGCTTTCAGGGGCCATTGTCCCCGTGCAGGATTTGGTGGAGCAGAAAGGTTACAAGATCGACTTCTCGGACTTCATCAAGCCCGTCGCAAGCTTCTGGAGCTACAAGGGCCGGATGTCGGCGATGCCCTTCAACTCGTCGACGCCGATCTTCTGGTACAACAAGGATCACTTCCAGAAGGCCGGCTTCGACAAGCCGGCCGACACCTGGCAGGAGCTGGAGAAGCAGCTCTACACCATCAAGTCCAAGGGGATCAGCGAGTGCGGCACGGTCCTGCCAGGCGATTTCTACTGGAGCCTGCTCGAGAACTACAGCGCCATCAACAATCAGCCCTACGGTACGCTAGCGAACGGCTTCGACGGGCTCGGCACCGAGTTCGTCTACAACAAGACGAAGGTGGTGTCGCAAGTCGCGCGGCTCAAGAAATGGCTCGATGACGGCGTGATGCAGATCGCGGGTCAGGGCTTCAGTCCGGAACAATTGTTCACGTCGGGGCGGTGCTCGACCTTCGTCAATTCGACCGCCTCGCACGGCAACATCGAGCGCAATGCGACCATCAATTGGAGCGCCACCTTCCTGCCGCACGAGAGCGACATCAATCCGCCTCTCAACAGCACGATCGGGGGTGGGGCCATCTGGGTCATGAAGGGCCACACGCCGGAGCGATACGAGGCCGTCGCAGCCTTTCTGGATTTCGTCGCGCAGCCGGAAACCCAGGTCTGGTGGCATGGCGCAACCGGCTATGTTCCCGCCACCAATCGCGCCTATGCGGTCGCGCGGGAGCGGGGCTACTACAAGGATCATCCGACCAGGGAGATCGCGGTGCTGCAGCTCTCGCGCGGCACGCCGAACGAGAACTCCCGCGGCTTTCGCTTCGGCAACTTCGTGCAGACGATGCTGGCCCAGCGCCAGGAGGTCGAGGCGGTGTTCGCCGGTCAGAAGCAGCCGCAGCAGGCCATGGATGACGCGGTCAAGCGGGGTAACGAGATCCTGCGGCAGTTCGAAAAGCTGAATGCCGGAAAGACTCCGGAAACCGAGCGTCCATGACGTTGCGCCTGTCCATCCCATGGCGCGAGGCACGCGCACCCGTGCTTCAGGGAAGGCACGGGGGCGGTGGGTTCAAGGCCGTGCCGGCGGCAGTCGCCGGCGGCTCGCGTCGGTCGAGCAGAAGGCGGCCGCGTGAGGAGGCCGGACTGAAGCGCGCCAATTTCGGCGACAGTCCGGGCCTGCCGACTTTGCTCTTGCTGCCGCAATTGCTGATCCTGCTGTTCTTCTTCTTCATTCCGTCGCTGCGGGCGCTGATGCAGTCCGTTCTGCTCAGCGATCCGTTCGGGACCAACGTTCAGTTCGTGTGGTTCGATAATTTCAAGACGCTGCTTGCGAGCAGCGACTACCGCCAGTCGATCGCGGTGACGTTCTGGTTCACGGTGGCGCAGAACGTGCTCACATTGGGCAGCGCGCTCGTGCTGGCCTTTGCCACCGACAGGATCGTGCGTGGCCGTTCGGCCTATCGCACGATCATCCTGCTGCCATATGCCATTGCGCCCGCGATCGCCGGCATCCTGTGGGCCTTCCTGTTCAATCCGGCGGTCGGCCCGCTCGCGCAGGTGCTGCACGGGCTCGGTATTGCATGGGACCCCAACCTCAATCCGACCGATGCGCTGATCCTGGTGACACTGGCCGCGTCATGGAAGCACATCTGCTACGATTATATCTTTCTGGTCGTGGGGCTGCTCGCGGTGCCGGTGTCGCTGATGGAGGCTGCCGCCGTGGATGGCGCGGGACCGATCCGCCGCTTCGTCTCGATCGCGCTGCCGATGCTCGGGCCCACCATCTTCTTCCTCACGGTGATGAATTTCATCTATGGCTTCTTCGAAACCTTCGCCATCATCGATGCCGTAACCAAAGGCGGCCCGGCCGGTGCAACCAACATTCTGGTCTACAAGGTCTTCGTCGACGGCTTCGTCAATCTCGATCTCGGCTCTTCGGCTGCACAGTCGGTTCTCTTGATGAGCTTTGCGCTGATCTGCACGCTGCTGCAATTCCGCTACTTCGACCGCAAGGTCAATTACGGGGTCTAGCCGCATGGTGGAACGCTCACCGGTCCTTAACATGCTCTGCCACGCGATCCTGATCGCGGGCGCACTGACGGTCTGCATACCCCTGTATTTCGCGTTCGTGGCCGGCTCGCTCACGGTGGCCGAGGTGCAGAAGGTGCCGTTGCCATGGCTGCCGGGAGGCCAGTTCTTCGACAATCTGCAGCTGGCCTGGAGCAAGGGCAATTTCAGCCGCACCTTCACGAATTCGATTATCGTGGCGCTCGGCATCACGGCCGGCAAGATCGCGGTATCGCTGCTCTCGGCCTTCGCCATCACCTACTTCCGATTCCGCTATCGAATGCTCGCATTCTGGCTGATCTTCATGTCGCTGATGCTGCCGATCGAGGTCCGGATCGTGCCGACCTTCGAAGCCGTGGCAAATGCCGCGCTGCCGCTGCAATGGCTCTTGGATACGCTGCGTGTCGCCGATCTCTGGCGCTGGATCAGCGGGCACGAGGTCGCGATCGCGCTCGAATGGAACATGGTCAACACCTATCCGGGGCTGATCCTTCCGCTGATCGCCTCGGCCACCGCCACGTTCCTGTTTCGCCAATTCTTCCTGACGATCCCGGAGGAGCTGTGCGAGGCGGCGAGGCTGGATGGCGCCTCGCCGCTGCACTTCTTCTGGAGCATCCTGCTGCCGCTATCCGTGCCGAACATGGTGGCGCTCGCCATCATCCTGTTCCTGTTCGGCTGGAATCAATATCTCTGGCCTTTGCTGTTCACGACCGATAAGGAGATGGCAACGGCGGTCATTGCGTTGAAGGGCCTGATTCCCCGCTCCGACAGCGAGCCAGCCTGGAACATCGCCATGAGTGGTGCGCTCCTCACGATGTTGCCGCCGGTGTTGGTCGTCCTGCTGTTGCAACGCTGGTTCATCAAGGGTCTTGTCGACAGCAGCAAATAGGGACTGATCATGGTTTTCATCGCCGGGCATCGCGGCGGACGCAATCTTTGGCCAGAGAACAGCCTGACGGGCTTCCGCAACCTGTGCAGGGAAGGGGTCGACGCAGTCGAGTTCGACGTCCATCAGAGCACGGATGGCGGTGTCGTCGTGATCCATGATCCGCTGCTCGACCGCACCACATTCGAGAGCGGACCGGTGGGCGAGCGCAGCCTGCAACGCTTGACGGCAATGCGTCTTCGTGATGCGGGCGATGAGTGCATTCCGACCTTGGACGAGGTGCTCGACGTGTTCAGCGAAACCACGCTTGAGCTCCACATCGAGATCAAGACGGATGCGCTTGGCAATTCCTATTCGGGCCTCGAAGCGAGGCTGATCGACCAGATCAAGCGCCGGGGCCTGGAACGGCGTGCAATCATCACCTGCTTCGTGCCCGGCGTGATCGAGACCGTGCTCCGGCTGTGGCCGGAGGCGCGGGTGCTCGTTTCGCTCGACCGTCGTTCGGCGGAGATGATGGGCGGAATTGAGCCTGCGCTGACGCGATTGGCCGCCATTCCCGGCTGCATTGTCGCGGTCGAAAAATCACTCCTGGGGCTCGCGTTGCCGCTCGCCCTCAAGGTGCTCGGATCCGAGCGCCTTGGCGCATGGGTGACTAACGAGCCGGAGGATATCGCCTATTGGCTCTCGCAACCGGTGCGGCAGATCACGACCGATCGGCCGGATATCGCCGTGAGCATTCGCCGCAGGCTCGAAACGATGCCGGCGCGCCCATGATTCCCCGCCGCCGCTTTCTCGTGGGATCGCTGGCGAGCGCCGCCTTGGCTGCACCCGCCGGGTTCGTGCGGGGAGCGCCGGTTTCGTTCAGCGCGGATCCGTTCACGCTCGGTGTTGCGTCCGGATGCCCGCGGGAGGATCGGGTCATCCTGTGGACCCGCCTTGCTCCGCAGCCGCTCGAGGGCGGCGGCATGCGGGACGCGGCAGTGGACGTCGAATGGCAGGTTGCGGAGGACGAGGCCTTCTCGCGCATCGCCTCCCGCGGCGTCGTGCGGACGACCGCGGAGCTTGCGCATTCCGTGCATGCCGAGGTGACGGGGCTGCGGCCGGACCGCGTCTACTGGTATCGCTTCCGTGCCGGCCCTGCGCTTAGCCCGATCGGACGCACGCAAACGGCGCCGGCCGGCTCGGGGCGGACGTTCCGTTTTGCTTTCGCATCCTGCCAGCAATACGAGCAAGGCTATTTTACCGCCTACCGCGACATGGCCGCGCGTGATCTCGACCTCGTCGTACATCTGGGCGACTATATCTACGAGAAATCCTGGGGATCGCGCCACGTCCGCCAGCATGGCGTCGGAATTCCGACGACGCTCGAGGAATTCCGCAACCGCTACGCGCTCTACAAGAGCGATCCCGACCTGCAAGCCGCGCACGCTGCCTTTCCCTGGCTTTCGGTCTGGGACGACCACGAGGTGATGGACGATTATGCCAATGATCGCTCCTATACGGCGCGCGATGCTGCTCAGTTCCTCAAGATCCGTGCGGCAGCCTATCAGGCCTATTACGAGCACATGCCGCTGCCTCCCTCGGCGCGCCCGCGCGGCGCCGACGCCACGATCTATGAACACTATCGCTTCGGCGAGATGCTCGACGTGCTGCTGCTCGACGACCGGCAATATCGCTCGGCATCGGCCTGCGTCGGAAGCGGGCGTCCGACCTGGGTGGCTGACTGTGCGAGCCGGACGGATGAAGCGCGGACAATGCTCGGCGAACAACAGGAACAGTGGCTCGATGCCCGCCTGCGCGACTGTCGCGGCCGTTGGACGATCGTCGCGCAGCAGACATTGATGGCGCAGGACAAGCGGGAAGGGGACGATGGTGCTCACTTCTGGATGGACGGCTGGGACGGCTATCCCAACGCCCGCCGCCGTCTCCTCGATTCGCTCGTGGCGCAACGCCGACGCAATCCGATCGTGATCGGCGGCGACCGTCACGCCTTCTTTGCCGCCGATCTGAAGCATGATTTCGCCCGGCCAGATCGACCGACCATTGCGACCGAGTTCGTCGGCACGTCGATCACCTCAGACGGTCCGAGCGAAGCCAGCGTGCGCAAGGCGCTGGCGGAGAATCCGCATCTGGTCTACGCGCGAGGCGACAAGCGCGGCTATGCGACCGTGGAGCTCGACGCCCGGCGTTGCACTGTGGGATTCGAGGCGCTCGACGACGTCAAGGATGCCGCGAGCGCGGTGCGCCGGCTGACGAGCTTTGTGGTCGAGGATGGCGTGCCGGGCGCGAAGGCCGCATGACGAAATCCGCATCGCAGAGATTTGACGACCAACGAAAGATCGCCTCAAATGCTCCGACGTCTGACTGTGCCTTGGGGCCGCTGCGGGGGGCTGCGCCGTGACTGATCAAACCATCCTGCGGGTCGCTTGGCTCTACTACATGGAGAACCTGACCCAGGCCGAGATCGGCGAGCGGCTGGGGCTGACCCGCGCCCGCGTCAATCGCATGCTGTCGGATGCCCGGCAGACCGGTATCGTCAACATCCGCCTCAACTCCGCCTTTGCGAGCTGCACGGAGCTGGAGCACCGCCTGCGCCGGGAATGCGGTCTGGAGGACGCGGTCGTCATCCCGAGCCCGGGGAATCCCGAGCAGGTCGGCAGCCTGATCGGGATGGCGGCGGGCGCGTATTTATCGAAATTCCTCGAACAGAAGCGGCCGCGCATCATCGGTATCGGATGGGGCGCGACCTTGCGTGAGACCATCCGTTACGTCACGCCGGCGGACTATCCCGAGCTCTCCATCGTCTCCATGATGGGGGGCCTGTCGCGTGGACTCGAGCTCAACACCTTCGAGATTGCGGGTGAGCTCGCGCACCGGCTGCACGCCCAGTGCAGCTATCTGGCCGCCCCGATCTTTGTCAGCAGCCGGCGCTCGCGCGACACCTTCCTGGCCCAGGAGGTCTATCAGGAGGTGCTGAACAGCGTTGAGAAGATCGATCTAGCGCTGTTGAGCATGGGAGATCTGACGCCGCGCTCGCTGCTGATGCGGCATGGGCTGCCGCCGGACGTTCGTGCCGAGCACCTGCGGGCGGCAGGCGCCGTCGGCGACGTCCTGGCGCAATTTCTCGACAAGACCGGCCGGCCCATAGATCACGGCATCAACAGCCGCGCCATTGCGCTGCCGCTCGAGAAGCTGGCGCGGGTGCCGACGTCGATGCTGATCGCCGGGGGGCTCAACAAGGCGCCGATCATCGCCGCGGTGCTGCGCGGGCGGATCGGCAAGGTGCTGGTGACGGACGAGAACACCGCCGTCGCCGCGCTGAAACTGATCGACAAGCAGAAATAACCGCTTTCTCACAACGAAGAGGGGATCCACGCCTTCGGCACCGAGGGCGCGAGGCCCCCGTGCGCGCCGAACGGCGTGCAAAAGCATTTGTCACCTAAGGATTACATATGTAATATGAGGGGGACAACTGCTCAGAAGGATGGCGTCGACATGCGCGCTGCGGTGCTCCAGGACATTCGTGACATCCGAGTCCTCGATATCCCCGAGCCGAAGCCGCTCGCGGAGGACGAACTCATCATCCGCGTCAAGGCTGTCGGCGTTTGCGGCAGCGATTTGCATTCCTATCTCGAGGGCGGAACAACTGGCCCGACCCAAGTCAGGCCGTTCGTCCTGGGCCATGAGTTCTCGGGTGTCCTCACGCCGGACTCGGCGCGAAAAGCGGGGTTCTCGGCCGACGCGTTGGTGGCGGTCGATCCTTCCATTCCCTGCGGCCGTTGCGAATGGTGTCACCGCGGTCACACCAATCTCTGCCCCAACGTGAAATTCCTGGGCTACGCGCCTCACAACGGCGCCATGGCCGAATTCGTCTGTGTGCCCCGATCCGCCGTGCATCTGGTGCCTGACAGCATCGACCCGGCCGGCGCGGCGATCCTGGAGACGCTTGGCGTCGCGATCCATGCGATGGATCTGGCGCGCCCGCGGCTTCTGGAAAGCGTGGCGGTGCTCGGCTGCGGGCCGGTGGGATTGCTGCTCGTGCAACTGGCGCGGCTTGCAGGTAGCGGAAAGATCATCGCGATCGACCCCGTCGAGCAGCGTACTGCACTGGCCTGTGATCTCGGGGCGGACGTGGCGTGCCGCAGCTACGCCGAGGTCGGGGACGCCACCGAAGGCCGCGGCGTCGATCTGGTGATCGAGGCAACCGACTCATCGCACGGCTTCGAGCATGCGGCCCGCTGCGCCCGCATCGGTGGCCGAGTCGTCCTCGTCGGCATCCCGGAGAATAATCAGTACGTCCTCAGCGGCGCGGAGTCGCGTCGAAAGGGCCTGTCGATCAAGTTTTCACGGCGCATGCCGGAAGTTTATCCGCGCGCCATCGCGCTTGCGCAAGGCGGGCAGGTCAAGCTGGCGCCGCTGGCCACGCATCGTTTCTCGCTCGACCAGACGCCTGCCGCGTTCGAGCAGCAGGTCGCGCGGCGCGACGGCATCATCAAGGCGATCATCTGCCCGTAGATTGAGCGCTCTCTCGCAAGTGCTCGGCAGGACTGGTGCCAATGGCGAAATCGTCGAAGCTGGTCGTCGCAAGAAAGGGACGCGTCCTGATGGTCAGACGCAGGCGCGACGGGCTCTGGATGTTTCCCGGCGGCCGAAGGCGAGCAGGCGAGAGCGACAGGAGATGCCTTCGTCGCGAGATCAAGGAGGAGCTTCCCAAGCTGAAGCTCGGGCCGTTGAAACTATGGAAGGAAGTGAAGGCGAGAAAGAGCCGAACCGGCCGGCGGATGAGTGATGCGATCTTCCTGGCCAAGAAGGTGTCGGGGCGCCTGAAGGTCGGCGACAAGAAGGAGATCGATCGAGCGGTTTGGCGCAAGCCGCGCGGCGCCAGACTGACCCCGACGTCGCGCTACATCCGCGATAAGCTGTTTCCGAGATAAAACTCCGTCATCGCAGCGCCTGGCGCAGGAGAGTCAGCAGTTCCTCATGGATCAATCCGTTGGAGGCGATCTTGTCGAGATCGTCGTTGCGGCACGGGCGCCCCGTCAGTGTCGTGACCTTCCCGCCGCCGGCCCACACCATCGGCAACGCGGCAGCGTGCGAAACGATGTCGGCTTTCAATGAGACAAAGCCGTCCAGGAGACCCGAGGCCACCATCGTCGTCTCGAAGGCGCCCGAGACGACGATACGCACGCCGCGCGCCACTTTGCCGAGCAGTTCGATTACACGCGTCGTCCGCTGGACTTCGTCGGGCGAGAAATGCGAGGTCAGAATCACCGAGACGACCGCATCTGACAGCGAACGCGTCGTGGAGACGCGGGCGGGCACGCCATCGATCGTTGCGCCTGCCCCCGCGAGATAGCGCGCAGTCAGTCCGATCTTGGGAGCGTTGATCAGGCCAAGTTTCGTCTCACCGTCGACCTCGTAGGCGACCGTCACGGAAAACCACGGCAGTCCCTGCGCGTAGTTGATCGTGCCGTCGAGCGGATCGATGATCCAGCGCGCCGCATTGTCCCCTTGGCTCGCGCCGCTCTCCTCGGCCAGGATGCCGGCATCCGGCGTCAGCGCCTTCAAGCCCGCGACGACGATCGCCTCGGAGGCAAGATCCGCCTCGGTGACGATATCGAGCCCGTCCTTGCGCTCTGTGCGTAGCGGCGTGGATTGCATCGCGACCAACCTGGCTGCAGCCTCAGCAACGACGGCCTCTGCGCGCCATAGCAGCGTCGGAAGGCTCTTGCGCTCCTCGGTTCCCGGATCGTCCCGATCGGGCGCGATGTCGAACGGACGACCAAAGTCTCCGATCGGGACGAGATGGCTGCTGATGCCCATGTCCGGCCGCCAACAATGCAAGGCAAATCCCGGCGGCTCCTTGATGAAGCGGTTACCACGACCTGGCTGCAGGTCGAGCGCGACCTGGTGCGCCGTGCTCGGCGCCACATAGCCCACGGTCCCCGCGTAGCGCACCGTGATCGAGCGGTGATAGTGACCGCACAGCACACGTTCGGTGTCCGGATGGTCCTTGATGATTGCGTTGAGCGCTGTAGCGTCGCTGATACCCAGCTCGTCCATTCCGTCGGCTCCGACGAGGAACGGCGGATGATGAATGATAATGACCGTCGGCTTGCTGGGGCCTTCCGCGAGCACTTCGCGCAGCCATTGTTGCCGCGCCGCGCAGAAGGTCCCGTGGATCTGTCCGACCTCGACGCTGTCGAGGAAAATCAGCCGGACCGGGAACTCATCCACGACAAAGTTGATGAAGCCGTCGGACGGAAGATAGCGGTGGCGTGGTCGCAGCGACCGTATGAACTGCTCGCGCCGGTCGTGGTTGCCGGGAATGACGAATACCGGCATCGGCAGCCTTGCCAGGCCGGCGGCGACAATCTCGTATTCCTCCTCGAGCCCGCAGTCGGTCAGATCGCCGCTGACCACGACGCAGTCGGGTTCCGGACCGAGGTTCAGCACGGCGTCGATCGCGTCGTGAAACATCGCGTTGGTATCGATGTCGCCGTAAGCTTTCCTGCCATGCGGGCGCACATGGAAATCGCTCAGCTGGGCAATGATGAACACGGGAGTCCTGTTCCGGGGAGAAGGGCCTTTAACAGCGCTTGGTCACCTGCTGTGGCCGGCTGTCCGTTGCTTACGAACTCTTCATCAAGGCGTTGCTTTCCTTGACCATGCGATCGAGCCCGGCCTCGGCGGTCGTCTCGCCGCGCATGACGGCATGGATGATCTCGCGCTGCGTGCGCCAGATCTTCACGGACTGTCCGCCCGGATAGCCCTGCCATGGCTTCGCGCGCTCGATCTGCTGCGACACGGTGCGGAAGTTCGGGTTCTTGTCGTAAAACGGAGCCAGGAAGTCGGGCCCCGAGGCGCGCAAATTGGTCGGCATGTAGCCCGTAGTCTCCACCACGATTTTCTGCGCTTCAGGTCCGCTCACGAATTTCAGGAACTCCCAGGCGGCCCGCTGCTTCGCCGGATCTTTCGCCGTGATGATTGCCGCGTTGCCGCCGGTGGGCAGCCCACCTTTCTGCTTGTCGTCGATCGGGAAGGTGCAGGTGCGCAAGGTGAACTTGTCGCCGATCAGATCCGTGACCTGGCGCAACCGGGCCGGCGTGTCGGCGAAGATGCCGATTTTCCCGGCGATGAACTGCTGGCGCGAGGAGTCCCAATCGATCAGCGGCATCTTGGCATCGGCCACGAACCGCCGGCAGTGGACCAGAGCCTTCAGCCCGGCATCCTTGCCGAAACCGGCAGTGGTTTCCGACGCGTCGAGCATCTGCCCGCCACCTTGCAGGATCAGGGAACGGAACAGCCAGTCGTCGGGCCAGTCATGGATGTTATAGGCTATGCCGGCGACATCGGATCCCTTGCTCTTGATGTTGACGGCGAGCGCGATCATGTCCGTCCAGTTGTCGGGCATCCTGTCCGGATCGCCGCCCGCCTCCTTCACGAGCTGCGTGTTGAAATAGATGACCGGCAGCGACGCATTGAATGCGAGGCCGTAGATCTTGCCGTCGACCGCCCCGAGGGCCAGGATTCCGTCGGAATAGTTGGCCTTGCGCCAGGCGGCGTCCTCCTTCTGCAGCAGCGAGGCGACCTCGGTGATCTGGTTGCGTTTCACCAGCGTGCGCACGAGCTCGGCGAGGAGGTGATAACCCGAATAGTAGACGTCGGGCAGCTGGTTGGTGACGGCCTGCCGCAGCATGGTCTGATGACCTTCGTCATAGCTCGCCGCCGGCGCCCGGAACTGGATCTTGATGCCCGACTGCCGCTTCATGAACTCCTGGGCGATCGGCTCATGGAATTTCGCGAAGGCAGGAAAGGCATAAAGGACATCCAGCGTAACGTCCTGCGCGTGGGCCGATCGCGTCAGGAGCGGGCTTGAAAGCGCGGTCGTCCCAACGGCCGCGGCGCTTTTCAGGAGGTCTCGGCGATGCAGCATGACGGTGTCTCCCTAGCGGTTGTTGAAGTCATTTGATTCCGGTCATCGTGATGCCGGCAAGGAAATGCCGCCGCGCGATCAGGAACGCGATGACCAGCGGCGCCGTGATGATGGTGGCGCCGGCGGCGAGCGCCCCGTAATTCGAGCCCAACTCGGAATCGGCGAAATACATCATGCCGAGCGGCGGCGTCGCGAGCTTGGTGTCGGAGACGACGATGAGCGGCCAATACAGGTCGTTCCAGTGCGCCACGACAGAGAAGATCGAAAACGCCGCGATCGCCGGCCATGCGCTCGGCACGACGATGCGCCACACGATTTCGAACTCACCGACGCCGTCGAGCCGCGCGGCCTGGATGATCTCATCCGGATAGGACTTGAAGAACTGGCGGAACAGGAAAATCGCGAACACCGACAGGAAGAAGGGCATCATCATCGAGAGGTAGGTGTTGAGGATGCCGAGTTCGGCGAACGCGATGTAGAGCGGGAGCGAGGGCGCCTGGACCGGAATGCAGAGTCCGAGCAGGACCAGCGAAAACAGGATCGGCCGTCCCGGAAACTTCAGCTTGGCGAGCGCATAGGCGCAGGGAATTGCGACCAGCAGCTGGACGACGAGGATTCCGCCGCAGACGATGAGTCCGTTGAGCAGAAAACGCAGCAGTGGCGCGGTGCTCAGGGCAGATTCGAAATTCTGCCATCCATAGAACTGGCGCGGCCAGAGCCGGAACGTCGCCTCGAAGATCTCGCCCGGCGGCTTGATCGCGCTCGTCAGCATGAAAACGAACGGCAGCAGCATGAAGACGGCGCCGCCGATCAGCACCGCGTGGACGAGCGCAAGCGACACGAGGCGCCGCATCCGGATCGCCACCGGCGTCGGCGGGCGAGTGATCGTGGCCGATGTGCGCATCAATAGTGCACCCGTCGGTCGAGGATGAAGGTCTGCAGCACCGAGAACACGAGGGTGAACGCCAGGAAGACCAGCGTGAGCGTCGCCGCATAGCTCATGTGGAAGTACTGAAACCCCTCCAGATAGATGGCATACAGCAGCACCTCGGATGCGCCTCCGGGGCCTCCACGCGTCATCACCGCAACCGTGTCGAAGATCTTGAAGGCGGTGATGAAGGTCGTCACGGTCACGAACATCGTCGTCGGACCGAGCATCGGCCACGTCACTTTCAGGAAGCGGTCAATGGGGTGGCTCGCGCCATCGATATCGACAGCTTCGTAGAGATCGCGGGGAATAGCCGAGAGGCCGGCGAGAAACAGCACCATGTTGAAGCCGACGAGCTGCCAGATGCCGATCGCGGCGAGCGTCGGGATGACGAGGCGCGGCTCGCTCAGGAAAGCTGTCTCCGCGAACCCCAGTCCCTTGAGCGCCTGATTGATGAGCCCCAGGGTCGGGTGCAGCAGGAACTGCCACATCGTGGCCATTGCGATGAGCGTCGAGGTGACGGGGAGAAAATAGATAACCTCATAGAGGCTGCGCGTGCGCTTGCGCTGGTGGATCAGGAGTGCGACCAGCAGCGAGATCAGGACGCCGCCGGGCACGACAATCGCCACGTAGAGCAGGGTATTGGTCACCGAGCGACGAATCACGGGATCCTGCAGTGCCGCGCCGAAGTTTTTGAAGCCGACGAACGAGAAGTCGAGCGCACCCAGCTCGTAGTTGGTGAAACTCAGGAAGGCGAGAGCAGCCAGCGGCGCCAGATTCGTCAGGACCAGCAGGATGAAGGCCGGCGCGGCAAAGCCCAAGCCCGCGAACCGCTCGACCCATCGCTGGCGGCCGGCTGGCGGCGCCGCGTCGAGCGGAGTGATTTGAACCGCGACCGTGGTCATCGGACCTCGCTCGCGCGGCGCAGGTCTCGACCGGCTGCATTGCGGCTTTCCACATCGATGCGTTGACCGTTGTGGTCGAACACGTGACAATCCCTTGGCTCGAAGGCTAGCGGGACTTCGCCCTCGGGGATCGGGATGCTGTTGTCGACCCGGCAGAGCACCGCCACTTCCGGGGAGGCCACGAGATCGAAGTGAAGGATGCTTTCCGAGCCCAGATTCTCGCGGCGACGGAGCCTGCACGTGACGGCGCACGGTCCGCCTCCGATCCGCATCGCTTCCGGACGCACGCCGACCGTTAGTTCCGGCGCCGGCGCGTTGCGAACATCGATCGGCAGCGTCCGGCCGAGCAGCTCGACCTGGCCGCCGGGGCCCACATGGGCCGGAAATAGATTGATCGCCGGACTGCCAATGAACTGCGCGACCGCAGTCGTGGCGGGCCGTTCGTAGACCTCGGCGGGGGTGCCGAGCTGGAGTATGTTGCCGTGATCCATCACGGCAAGGCGATCGGACATCGTCATCGCTTCGATCTGGTCGTGTGTCACGTAGATCATCGTGGCGCCGAGACGCGCGTGCAGCTCGGTCAGCTCGCCACGCATGTGCACACGCAGCTTGGCGTCGAGGTTCGACAATGGCTCGTCCATCAGGAAAGCCTGCGGATGACGCACCATTGCGCGGCCGAGCGCGACGCGCTGCCGTTGACCGCCCGAAAGCTGTCCGGGGCGGCGGTGAAAGAAGGTGTCGATTCGAAGCTGCTCCGCGACGGCCCGCACCTCGCGCGCGATCTCGTCCATGACGCGCCTGCGGCGGAGCGACAAATGACGCATCAAGGGCAGGCGCTCGAACAGGTTGAGGCGCGTCATGGTGAGCGGCAGCGCTATGTTGTCGAACACCGACATGTGGGGATAGAGCGCGTAATTCTGGAACACCATGGCGATTCTGCGCTCGTGAGGCCGCATATGGTCGACCGAAGTCCCGCCGATCGACACCGAACCGCGGTCCTGCGATTCGAGGCCGGCAATGATGCGCAGGAGCGTCGACTTGCCACAGCCGGAGGGGCCAACCAGCGTCAGAAATTCGCCGTCCGCAATATCGAGGTCGATGTCGTTGAGGACGGATGTGTCGCCGAAAGCCTTATCGATGCCGCGCAATGTGAGGCCGGCCATCGCAGATCACGCCTCAGCATCGCGCGGTGGATAGACTTCGTGCAAGACGTCGTCGATCCAGTAATCGGTGAGGCCGGGCACCGGACGAATGCTCACGTCGATATTTTCGCCGTCGATGTCGTAGACCACCGCCCCAAGCCGTGCAGCGCCGCCCATCGGCGGCGCCAGTTTCGCACCGACCAGAAAGCCGGCCGCCGGCCCCCAAATGTAGTGCGTGCCGTTCAGCCGGATTTCGTGCCAGCGATGCAGATGTCCACTGGCCACGATCTCCACCTGGTAGCGTTGCAGCAGATCGAGAAGGGCGCGGCGCGGCTCCGGCTTGACCGACCAGTAACCGGTGTCGGCCTCGGTCGGTAATTCGATGAACAGCGGCCGGTGGGTGAACCAGGCAAGGCGACGCCCCGCAGCATCGGCCATCGCGGCCTCGAGCCATTCGGTCTGCTGCGCCTCTTCGGGGCCGCCGCCGAAGATCATCGAATTGAGGCCGATCAGGCGCCAACCGTCCACATCGCGTAGCCAGCGGTCGTCGCCGAAGTGGCGGCTAAAGCGATCGAGCCGCTCGCCATTTACCGGCTGATGCGGATTGCCGACCTCGCCGACGTCATGATTTCCCGGAACCGCCACGACAGGGACGCCGAGCGAGGCCAGTTGGGTCGCGCAATATGCTGCGTCGGTTTCCTGATCGGCTGCATCGACCGTCACGTCGCCGGTATGTATGACGAGATCTGGCTTATGCTGCGCGATCCAACGGGCAAGTGGCGCCCAGTTCGCGTCGAAGTGCTGCTTGCTCGGGCTGAGATGCGTATCGGAAATCTGAATAACTCGGACCATGACGCCTCTGCTTTGGGTCGCGTGTCATGCCGTGCGTTGGGCGCGCAGCGGTCTGTCGCTCGAATCGAATGCGCTGCCCCGCGCCGCGCGGAGTGGTCATTGTAGTTGTGAGATCTGAAGCTTCCGGCGCCCTCCCTGGCTGACGATGCCGCTTAAGCCGCTTGTGTCATCTCAAATCAACTATACATATGAACTGTCATTGTGACAAATGTAATTCACACAAGACAAGCGGATCATGCGCGGATGTGAGCAACCGGGTGTGTCGTCTGACCAGGGACGGAAACTTCGGTCTGCGCGGTCGCGATTGAATGGCGCAGCGTCTCCGCAACCTGGATTCACATGACCGACCGACATGATCGAAGCCGATATCTCCAAGCTGAGTGCTCGAGGGCCTTTGATGCGTGTCCTATGAGTGGCGTGTGCCCTCTCGCTGAGCGTTTGCGTGACGCGTTCACCGGGACTCCGAAGACGCGATTTCCACTTCCAATTCGTGCATATGTGGTTCTAGAAGAGCCAGGTTGCGGAAGCCTCGTCACACCAGATTTCTTCGTTCCAATCACATCAAGGGTCGGGCAGAGGCGGAATATCTCAGTAAAATTAACGGGTTAGATCGGAAATTTTCCATGGTCCGATGACGGATTGGAGCGAGAGTTCTAGTTCTTCAATCGGTTAGGAAGCGGCGTGCGCACTACGTGTGCACCGGGAGATCAAAGAAAATCTCGAGAGCGCCAACGGACTCCATCCGTTTGAGAGCACGACGAGCGTATATTGCCTGCCAATCCGCTCAGCCTGAGCTACGGCTGTGAATCTGAGCGTCGGTTTGCGCTAGGTGTTGGTTTGTGGAGAAGCGCGATCGAGCCGCATAGATAGCTAAATGCTTCGGCGCTCGCGCAGCTTGCGGAAGTCGTCACCGGCGTGGTGTGAGGATCGCGTCAGTGGCGTGGCCGAGACCATGAGGAATCCCTTGGCATAGGCGGTCTTCCGATAGGCCTCGAATTCATCAGGGGGCACGAAGCGCATCACGGCATGGTGCTTGCGCGTCGGCTGGAGATACTGGCCGATGGTCAGGAAATCGACGTCGGCGGAACGCAGATCGTCCATCAACTGCAGCACCTCGCTGCGGTCCTCGCCGAGGCCGACCATGATTCCCGATTTGGTGAAGATGCGCGGGTCGAGCTCCTTCACGCGTTGCAGGAGTCGGACCGAATGGAAATAGCGCGCACCTGGGCGCACCGCGAGATATTTTGACGGCACCGTTTCCAGATTGTGATTGAGCACGTCTGGCCTTGCGGCAACGACCGTCTCGAGTGCGCCGTGCTTGCGCAGGAAATCAGGCGTGAGGATTTCAATTGAGGTCGCCGGGCTCATTGCGCGGATCGCCGCAATTGTGGCTGCGAAATGGGCGGCCCCGCCGTCGGCGAGGTCGTCGCGATCGACCGAGGTCACGACCACATGCTCGAGCCCAAGCTTGGCGACGGCGTCGGCGACCTTGCCGGGCTCGTCGGCATCGAGTGGGTCGGGCAGGCCGGTGCGCACGTTGCAGAACGCGCAGGCGCGCGTGCAGGTGTCACCCATAATCATGAAGGTCGCGTGCTTCTTCGCCCAGCACTCGCCGATGTTGGGACAGCCGGCTTCCTCGCAGACGGTCACGAGCTTGTTTTCGCGCACGATACGTCGCGTCTCGGTCCATTGGGCGGAGCCGGGGGCTTTCACGCGGATCCATGCGGGCTTTTTTTGTAGCGGCGTGTCCGGGCGGTTGACCTTTTCGGGATGGCGCGGCCGATCGGTCCGCAGCTTCGTTCGCGGATCGTCGTTGAGGAAATCAAGTAGCACCGTCATGCGCCCACCCCTTGCGATGTGCGAGAGCCGAACATGGCGGCGGCTCCGCTCAGATTGTGCGACACGTTCCGTCTTGCGCGAGCCGTGGCGCGACAACAACGCCGTCCCGCGCGCGGTCGCCGACATTCAGCTATCGCGGTGAAGCACGTCAACATGATTTGTGGTCCCGCGTTGATTCACGCGGTGACCGGGCGCGCTGCCTTGCGCGGGCACTTTCGTTCCCGACGTGCAAGGCCGGCTACCGGCATTGCGCGCGGCATTCGGAACCCTCCATCTGCTGATCCGAGATTTCGGGCGATGCTCTAGCCGGTTTTCCGGAGCTTCAGACGGATTGAGCCCGGATGCACGGGCGGGGGCTCCGACCCGCCCGGTAAAACCGAGCAAGTTGAACGACATCGACGCGAATGCCGTTCTTTTCGCGGTCTGGCATGAATGCTGCTTAAGCATCTGCCAAAAGAAGCGACAGCTTCAGAACATGCAGCGCGAGGGACGTTCAGATGCCAGCCAACACACAACCCATCACCTGAAACGACCGGGACATCACCCGATCGGCATTGCGCGTGTCCGCATGAATGCGGACCGCAATGAACGTTGGCACGCGACTGCGGCTTGGCATGCAATGGAGAAGGTAATGACGATCGCGGACGCTCACGATCAGGACCCGCAGGAAACCCGGGAATGGCTCGATGCCCTGTCGGCGGTCCGGGGGCACCGCGGCAACGAACGCGCGGAGTTCGTCGTCAATGCGATGCTCGACGCCGCGCGACGCGGTGGCCTTCAGATCGAGCAGTCGCTGACGACACCCTATTGCAACACGATCCCGCTGGAGCAGCAGCCGGCGCTGCCGGGCGACCGCGCGATCGAGCACAAGCTTCGCTCCATCATCCGCTGGAATGCGCTGGCGATAATTCTGCGCGCCAACAAGGAGAGCTCGGAGCTCGGTGGCCACATCGCCAGCTTCCAGTCTGCCGCCACGCTCTACGACATCGGTTTCGGCCATTTCTGGCACGCACCGACCGAGACCCATGGCGGCGACCTGATCTTCGTGCAGGGGCACTGTTCCCCCGGCATCTATGCGCGCGCCTTCCTTGAGGGGCGACTGAGCGAGGAGCAGCTCCTCAGCTTCAGGCAGGAGACCAGCGGCAAGGGTTTGTCGAGCTATCCGCATCCCTGGCTGATGCCGGACTTCTGGCAGTTCCCGACGGTGTCGATGGGGCTGGGCCGTTGATGGCGATTTATCAGGCGCGGTTCTTGAAATATCTCGAGAACCGCAAGTTGGCCGAGACGTCCAACCGGAAGGTCTGGGCGTTCATGGGCGACGGCGAAACCGACGAGCCGGAATCGCTCGGCGCGATCTCGCTCGCCGGCCGCGAGAACCTCGACAATTTGATCTTCGTCATCAACTGCAATCTCCAGCGGCTCGACGGGCCCGTCCGCGGCAACGGCAAGATCGTGCAAGAGCTCGAAAGTGTCTTCCGCGGTGCGGGCTGGAACGTCATCAAGGTGCTATGGGGCTCGGGTTGGGACCGCCTGCTGGAGAAGGACAAGAGCGGGCTGCTGCTAAGGCTCATGGAAGAATGCGTCGACGGCGAATACCAGGACTTCAAGAGCAAGAGCGGCGCCTACATTCGCGAACACTTCTTTGGCAAGTACGAGGAAACCAAGCAACTCGTCTCTGACATGAGCGACGACGAGATCTGGCAGCTTGCGCGCGGCGGCCACGATCCCGAGAAGGTTTTTGCCGCCTACACCGCGGCCGTGAACCACAAGGGCCAGCCCACGGTCATTCTGCCGAAGACCGTCAAGGGCTACGGCATGGGCGAGTCCGGCGAGGGCCAGATGATCGCCCATCAGGCGAAGAAGATGACGCAGGACGCGCTGCGCGGCTTTCGTGACCGTTTCCAGGTGCCGGTCGCCGACGCGGACCTGGCCAAGGTGCCCTTCCTCCGGTTGCCGGAAGATGGTCCGGAGATGAAGTATTTCCGGGCGCAGCGCGAAAAGCTCGGCGGCTACCTACCGCAACGCCGGCGGAAATCCGCGTCCTTGCAAATTCCGCCGCTCTCGACGTTCCAGCGGCTGCTCGAAAACACCGGCGAGCGCGAGATCTCGACGACGATGGCCTTCGTGCAGTTGCTCGGTGCGCTCGTGCGCGACAAGGTGATCGGCAAGCACATCGTGCCGATCGTACCGGACGAATCCCGCACCTTCGGCATGGAAGGCATGTTCCGGCAACTCGGCATCTACTCGTCGGTCGGCCAGCTTTACAGGCCGCAGGACGCCGATCAGCTGATGTACTACCGCGAAGACAAGAGCGGACAGGTCTTCCAGGAGGGAATCAACGAGGGCGGCGCGATGTCGAGCTGGATCGTTGCGGCGACGTCCTACTCGACGAACAACGTGCCGATGATCCCGTTCTACATCTACTACTCGATGTTCGGCTTGCAGCGCGTCGGCGATCTCGCCTGGCTTGCGGGCGACATGCGGGCCCGCGGCTTCCTGCTCGGCGGCACCGCCGGCCGGACTACGCTGAACGGCGAGGGATTGCAGCACGAGGACGGCCACAGCCACGTGCTCGCCGCGACCATCCCGAACTGCATCTCCTACGATCCGACCTTCGCCTATGAGGTCGTGACGATCGTCCGCGAAGGCATGCGCCGGATGTACGAGGCGCAGGAGGACGTCTACTACTACCTCACCCTGATGAACGAGAACTATCCGCATCCCGCGCTTGCCGATGCAGGCGAAGGGGCGGAGGAGGGGATCCTCAAGGGACTCTATCTCCTGAAGAACGGAGGCGAGACCGCGAAGAAGGGCCTCCGCGTCCAGCTTGTCGGGTCGGGCACGATCCTGCGCGAGGTGATCGCGGCCGCCGATTTGCTCAAGGCAGACTTCGGCGTGACCGCTGACGTCTGGAGCGCAACCAGCTTCAACGAGCTACGCCGCGATGGCATGGCGGCGGAGCGCTGGAACCTGCTGCATCCGACCGAGCCGCGTTGCGAGAGCTGGGTGGAATCGCAGCTCAAGGGACATCCAGGGCCGGTCGTGGCCTCCACCGACTACATGCGCAACTACCCCGACCAGATCCGGGAATATGTCCAGGCGGCCGGGCGTCGCTACGTCGTGCTCGGCACCGACGGGTTCGGCCGCAGCGACTACCGCGTGAAGCTTAGAAATTTCTTCGAGGTCGACCGGCACTACGTCGCGGTCGCGGCGCTCAAGGCGCTCGCCGATGAGGGGACGATCAAGCCCGCAATCGTGGCCGAGGCCATCGCCAAATATCAAATCGATGCCGGGCGCGCTGCGCCTTGGACTGTTTGAGCCAGGGAGCCGAGGGCAGAGCGATGAGTGGTCTGATCGACATCAAGGTTCCCGATATCGGCGACTTCAAGGAAGTCCCCGTGATCGAGATCTTCGTCAAGCCGGGCGACACGGTGAAGGCCGAGGATCCGTTGGTCGCGCTGGAGTCCGACAAGGCGACCATGGAAGTGCCGTCGCCGCGCGACGGCGTGGTGAAGTCGGTGGCCGTGAAGGTTGGCGACAAGGTCAGTGAAGGCGCCGTGATCGTGCAGTTCGTGGGCGCTGGCGCGGAGCAGGCCGAGGCTCGCCCGGTCGTCAGCGCGCCGCCATCGCCAGTCAGCGCACCGGCCGGTGTCGCCGAGGTGCGCGTCCCCGATATCGGTGACTTCAAGGACGTTCCGGTCATTGAAATCTTCGTCAAGCCCGGCGACAGCGTCAAGGCTGAGGATCCGCTGATCGCGCTTGAATCCGACAAGGCGACGATGGAAGTGCCGGCGCCCCTCTCGGGGACCGTGCGCGAGATCAAGGTCAAGACCGGCGACAAGGTCAGCGAGGGCGCGATCATTCTCGTGCTCGCGACCAGCGATGCGTCCACGACGGCCGCCTCTGCGGCGCCTGCGCCTGCAGCAGTGTCGTCGGCGCTCGCAGCGGCTCCCGTGGCGCAAGTCGGCGGGGTCGACGAAAAGGCCTTCGCGCTCGCCTATGCCGGACCGGCGGTGCGCAAGCTGGCACGCGAGATGGGTGTTGATCTCGGCAAGGTCAAAGGCTCCGGTAATCACGGCCGTATCGTTCGCGAAGACGTCGAGGCCGTTGCCAAGGGCGGGGCGTCCGCCGCCAAGCCGCAGGCTGCGCCCGCAAGCGGGGGCGGTGTCGGCGGCATCGATCTGCTGCCCTGGCCCAAGATCGATTTCGCAAAATTTGGCCCGGTCGAGCGCAAGGAGCTCGGTCGCATCAAGAAGATTTCGGCAGCCAATCTGCATCGCAACTGGGTCGTCATCCCGCATGTCACGACCCATGACGAGGCCGACATCACCGAGCTCGAGCAGTTCCGGGTCAAGATGAACAAGGAGCTGGAGAAGAGCGGCGTGAAGCTCTCGCTGCTGCCGTTCATGGTGAAGGCAGCCGTCGCGGCGCTGAAGAAGTTTCCGGAATTCAATGCCAGCCTCGACGGCGACACGTTGGTCTACAAGAACTACTGGCACGTCGGCTTTGCCGCCGACACGCCGAACGGCCTGATGGTGCCCGTCATCCGCGATGCCGACAAGAAATCGGTGCCTGACATCGCAAATGAGATGAACGCGCTCGCCAAGCTTGCGCGCGAAGGCAAGATCAAGCAAGACCAGATGCAGGGCGGCACCTTCTCGATCTCCTCGCTCGGCGGCATCGGCGGCATCTATTTCACGCCGATCATCAACGCGCCGGAAGTCGCGATCCTGGGCGTGTGCAAGGGATACTGGAAGCAGCATTCGCCTGACGGCAAGACCTGGACGTCACGCCTGACCTTGCCGCTGTCGCTGTCGTGGGACCACCGCGTCATCGACGGTGCGGCGGCCGCACGTTTCAACGTCTATTTCGCCAGCGTGCTCGCCGATTTGCGGCGCGTGCTGTTCTGAGATCGGGAGTAGGGCAGCATGGCTCAGCAGGTCGAAGTGAAGGTGCCTGATATCGGCGACTTCAAGGACGTCGCGGTGATAGAAGTCATGGTCAAGCCCGGCGAGACCGTCGCGGTCGACACCAGCCTGATCATGGTCGAGTCCGACAAGGCGTCGATGGAGATTCCGTCCTCGCATGCCGGCGTTGTCAGGGAGGTCAGGGTCAAGGTCGGCGACAAGGTCAGCGAAGGGGCCGTCATCCTCATGCTGGAAGCCGCGGGCGCCGCGGCCACGCCGCCGCCTGCCCCCGCCGCCGCGGCACCGGCAGCGACTCCTGTCGCAGCATTCCATTCCGGCAAGGCGGATATGGAATGCGACATGCTGGTGCTCGGCGCCGGTCCCGGCGGCTACTCCGCCGCATTCCGAGCCGCCGATCTCGGCATGAAGACCGTGTTGGTCGAGCGTTACGACACACTCGGCGGCGTCTGCCTCAATGTTGGGTGCATTCCGAGCAAGGCGCTGCTGCATACGGCGTCCGTCGTCGACGAGGTCAAGCACCTCCCGGACCACGGAATCTCCTTTGGCGCGCCGCAGATCGATCTCGGCAAGCTGCGTGCGTTTAAGGACGGCGTGATCAAGAAGCTGACCGGCGGCCTTGCCGGAATGGCAAAGGCCCGCAAGGTCGAGGTCGTGACCGGCGTCGGCGCCTTCCTCGACCCGCACCATCTCGAGGTTACCTCGGCAGGCGGCAAGAAGACGATCAAGTTCGCCAAGGCCATCATCGCCGCCGGCAGCCAGGCCGTGAAGCTGCCGTTCCTGCCCGAGGATCCGCGCATCGTCGACTCGACCGGCGCCCTGCTGCTGACATCGATCCCGAAGCGCATGCTGGTGATCGGCGGCGGCATCATCGGGCTGGAGATGGCGACGGTCTATTCGACACTCGGCGCACGCATCGACGTGGTCGAGATGCTCGACGGCCTGATGCAGGGCGCTGACCGCGACCTGGTCAAGGTCTGGGACAAGATGAACGCGCGTCGCTTCGACAAGGTGATGCTGAAGACCAGGACGGTCGGTGGGAAGGCCACCGGGGCCGGGATTGAGGTCTCCTTCGAGGGCGAGCAGGCGCCGTCGGCGCCGAAACTCTATGACCTGGTTCTGGTCGCGGTCGGCCGCAGCCCGAACGGCAAGAAGATCGGCGCCGAGAAGGCGGGTGTCGCGGTGACCGATCGCGGATTCATCGACGTCGACAGGCAGATGCGGACCAACGTGGCGCATATCCTCGCGATCGGCGACATCGTCGGGCAGCCGATGCTGGCCCATAAAGCCGTGCATGAAGGTCATGTGGCCGCGGAAGTCGCCCATGGCGAAAAATCCTATTTCGACGCGCGGCAGATTCCGTCCGTGGCCTACACTGATCCCGAAGTCGCCTGGGCCGGCAAGACGGAGGATCAGTGCAAGGCCGAAGGCATCAAGTTCGGCAAGGCGGTTTTTCCCTGGGCAGCCTCCGGCCGTGCCATCGCCAACGGTCGTGACGAGGGTTTCACAAAGCTTCTGTTCGACACGGCGACGCAACGCGTCATCGGCGGCGGCATCGTCGGCACACATGCGGGCGATCTGATCAGCGAGGTCTGTCTCGCGATCGAGATGGGCTGCGAGCCCGCGGATATCGGCAAGACCATTCATCCGCATCCGACGCTCGGCGAGTCCATCGGCATGGCGGCGGAGGTCTTTGAGGGCCACTGTACCGATCTGCCGCCGCAGAAGAAAAAGTAGGACTGCCCGCGCGGAACGCAGCGAAATGAGGGAGGAGACATAATGTCTGGAGCGACCAGTGCGACGGTCGATAAGAAGGCCGTGACGCAGAAGAAGCCATTTTACCGGGTGCTCTACGTTCAGGTGCTCGCAGCTATCGTGCTCGGCATTATCGTCGGTTGGGTCTCGCCCGAACTCGGCAAGAACGAGTGGATCAAGGCGATGGGCGACGGCTTCGTCAAGCTCATCAAGATGGTGATTGCGCCCATCATCTTCTGTACCGTCGTCTCCGGCATCGCCCATATCTCCGAAGTCAAGAAGGTCGGTCGGGTCGCGATCAAGGCGCTGATCTATTTCGAGATCGTGTCGACGCTTGCACTGGCACTCGGCTTGATCGTCGGCAATGTGGTGCAGCCTGGAGCAGGCTTTCAGGGTCAATCCAACGCCGCTGCTGTCGCGGGTTACGCCAAGCAGGCGAGCGAAATGAGGTCGATCGATTTCGTCCTGCACGTCATCCCGGACACGGTCGTGGGAGCGTTTGCGCAGGGAGAAATCCTGCAGGTCCTGCTGTTTGCAATCCTGTTCGGCTTTGCGCTGATGGGGCTCGGCGAGCGCGCCCATACCGTGCGGGCGTTCATCGATGACGTGGCTCACGCGATGTTCGGCGTCATCTCGATCATTGTTAAGGCGGCCCCGATCGGTGCGTTCGGTGCGATGGCCTATACGATCGGCCGGTATGGTCCGCAGGCATTGGGCAATCTCGCTGGGCTTATCGCAACCTTCTATGTCACTGCGCTCCTGTTCGTCTTTGTGGTCCTTGGTCTGATCGCCCGCTTCGCCGGATTCTCGATCTTCAAGTTCCTCAGATATCTGAAGGATGAATTGCTGATCGTGCTTGGCACGTCGTCCTCGGAGAGCGCGCTTCCGCAGATGATGGAGAAGCTCGAGCGCCTCGGCTGCTCCAAGCCGGTCGTTGGCCTCGTCGTGCCGACCGGCTACTCCTTCAATCTGGACGGCACCAACATCTACATGACGCTGGCGACGCTGTTCATCGCCCAGGCGATGAACGTGCAGCTCAGTTTCGGCGAGCAGTTGACGATTCTCGTCGTTGCCATGCTCACCTCGAAGGGCGCATCGGGGATCACGGGTGCCGGCTTCATTACGCTGGCCGGCACGCTCGCCGCCGTCAGGCCGGAGCTGCTTCCCGGCATGGCGATCGTGCTCGGTATCGACAAGTTCATGAGCGAATGCCGCGCGCTGACCAATCTCTGCGGCAACGGTGTTGCCTGCGTGGTGGTGGCCTGGTGGGAGGGCGAACTCGATCGCGAGAAGCTTCGTGTCGGTCTCGAGCGCGACATCGATCCGACAGACTTCGAGACCGCCGTGGCAGAGGGCAGGGGCATCTAGCGATTGGATTGCGAGAGATTTAACAGACAGACAAGAGGAAATGGTCATGACTGATGTGGTGATTGTGTCCGCCGCGCGAACGCCGGTCGGCTCCTTCAACGGTGCACTTGGATCGCTGACCGCGCACGAGCTCGGAGCCGTCGCGATCAAGGGGGCCCTCGAACGCGCCAAGGTCTCGCCTGAAGATGTCGACGAGGTCATCCTGGGCCAGGTGCTGTCCGGCGGTGAGGGGCAGAATCCGGCGCGGCAGGCCGCCATGGCGGCCGGCATTCCGCAGGAGAAGACGGCGTGGGGCATGAACCAGCTCTGCGGCTCGGGTCTGCGGTCGGTGGCGCTCGGGCTGCAGCAGATCGCCAATGGCGACGCAAAGGTCATCGTTGCCGGCGGCATGGAGTCGATGTCGATGGCGCCGCATCTGTCGCATATGCGTGTCGGCACCAAGATGGGTGACGTCAAATTCGTCGATTCCATGCTGAAGGACGGCCTGATGGACGCCTTCCACGGCTACCACATGGGCGTCACGGCGGAGAACATCGCCGCCAAATGGCAGATCACCCGCGAGGAGCAGGACGCTTTCGCCACCCGCTCGCAGAACAAGGCCGAGGACGCGCAAAAGGGCGGCCGGTTCAGGGACGAGATCGTTCCCGTCACCGTCAAGACCAGGAAGGGCGACGTTGTCGTCGACCAGGACGAGTATATCCGTGCCGGCACGACGCAGGATGCTCTCGCCAAACTTAAGCCCGCCTTCAACAAGGAAGGCTCGGTGACTGCGGGCAACGCCTCGGGCCTCAACGACGGCGCGGCCGCGCTGGTGTTGATGAGCGCGGAGGAAGCCAGCAGGCGCGGCCTGACGCCGCTCGCAAAAATCGTCTCTTGGGCGACCGCCGGCGTCGACCCGGCGGTAATGGGTTCGGGGCCAATCCCGGCCTCGCGCAAGGCACTGGAAAAGGCCGGCTGGAAGGTCGGGGATCTCGATCTCGTCGAAGCCAACGAGGCCTTCGCGGCCCAGGCCATCGCCGTCAACAAGGACATGGGTTGGGATCCCTCGATCGTGAACGTGAACGGCGGTGCCATCGCCATCGGTCATCCGATCGGTGCGTCTGGCGCCCGCGTGCTGACGACGCTGCTGTTCGAGATGCAGAAGCGGGGTGCGAAGAAGGGGCTTGCAACGTTGTGCATCGGGGGTGGCATGGGCGTCGCCCTGACGGTCGAACGGTAGCAGAGAACACCGGCCATAAGCGCCGGAGCAGAATGAACGCGGACGGCACCACACCATCCGCGAACGACAGCGGCTGGCCGTGCGCCGGCAGAAGAATAACCGATCAGGATCAGGAGGAAATCATGTCCAGAGTTGCGGTGGTGACCGGCGGAACGCGCGGCATCGGCGAGGCGATCTCGGTCGCACTCAAGGCGGCCGGCTACAAGGTGGCGGCGAGTTATGCCGGTAACGACGAGGCAGCTGCGAAGTTCAAGAGCCAGACCGGCATCAACGTCTACAAATGGGACGTCTCGAACTACGAGGCCTGCGTCGCCGGCTTGAAACAGGTCGAGGCCGACCTGGGGCCGGTCGATGTGCTGGTCAACAACGCCGGCATCACCAAGGACGGCATGTTCCACAAGATGACGCCAGAGCAATGGTACGCGGTCATCAACACCAATCTGAACTCGCTGTTCAACATGACGCGGCCGGTGTGGGAAGGCATGCGCGAGCGCAAGTTCGGTCGCGTGATCTGCATCTCCTCGATTAACGGCCAGAAGGGCCAGATGGGCCAGGTCAACTACTCCGCTGCCAAGGCCGGCGACATCGGCTTCGTGAAGGCGTTGGCCCAGGAGGGCGCCCGCGCCGGCATCACCGTCAACACGATCTGCCCCGGCTATATCGCCACCGAGATGGTCAAGGCGATCAGTCCGGAGATCGTGGCCAAGAACATTCTGCCCCAGATTCCGGTCGGCCGTCTGGGTGAACCGCACGAGATCGCGCGCGCGGTGGTGTTTCTCGCCTCCGACGATGCCGGCTTCATCACGGGATCGACGATATCGGCGAATGGCGGCCAGCACATGATCTGAGGCCGCATGCCGGCCTCCCGAACCGAAGAATCGAGGAACACGATGGACCAGGATCTCAGGGAAGCCGCACTCGAATATCATCGCCTGCCGACGCCGGGGAAGATCTCCGTGGTGCCGACCAAGGCGATGGCCACCCAGCGCGATCTGGCGCTGGCGTATTCACCTGGTGTGGCCGAGCCCTGCCTGGTCATCGCCGAGGATCCGTTGCAAGCGGACGTGTTGACGGCCCGCAGCAACCTCGTCGCCGTCGTCACCAACGGCACCGCCGTGCTCGGCCTCGGCAATATCGGCGCGCTGGCCGGAAAACCGGTCATGGAGGGCAAGGCGTGCCTGTTCAAGAAGTTCGCAGGCATCGACGTGTTCGACATCGAACTCGCCGAGGAGAATCCCGACGCGCTGATCGAGACGATCGCGCGGATGGAGCCGACCTTCGGCGGCATCAACCTCGAGGACATCAAGGCGCCGGAGTGCTTCTACATCGAGAAGAAGCTCCGCGAACGGATGAAGATACCCGTCTTCCACGATGATCAGCATGGCACCGCGATCATCGCTGCAGCCGCGATCCTCAACGGGCTGAAGCTGGTCAAGAAGGACATCGCCGAGGTCAAGCTGGTCTGCTCCGGCGCGGGTGCTGCGGCGCTCGCCTGCCTCGATCTCATCGTGAGCCTTGGATTGCGCCGCGAGCGCATCATCGTGACCGACGCCAAGGGTGTCGTGTATGCCGGCCGTACCGAAAGCATGGACGACAACAAGGCGCGCTATGCCGTGAAGACGGATGCGCGGAAGCTGGACGACATCATCCAGGATGCGGACATCTTCCTCGGACTGTCGGCCGGCAAGGTGCTGACATCAGACCTGGTCAGGAGGATGGCCCGCGATCCCCTGATCTTCGCGATGGCCAATCCGGTTCCGGAGATCATGCCGGAAGACGCGCTGGCGGTTCGTCCCGATGCGATCATCGGCACGGGGCGTTCGGACTATCCCAACCAGATCAACAACGTCCTGTGCTTCCCGTTCATCTTCCGTGGCGCGCTCGATTGCGGTGCGACCACCATCAACGAGGAGATGAAGCTTGCGACGGTCCGCGCACTCGCAGACCTCGCCCTGGCCGAGGTTCCTGAGGTGGTCGCAACCGCCTACAAGGGCGAGGACCTTCGCTTCGGGCGCAACTATCTCATTCCAAAGCCGTTCGATCCACGTCTCATCGAGATGATTGCGCCGGCGGTGGCAAAGGCGGCCGCCGATACCGGTGTTGCAAGGCGTCCGATCGCCGATATGGACGCTTATCGGCAGAAGCTGAGCCGTTTTGTCTACCAGTCCGGCAATGCGATGCAGCCGGTGTTTTCGGTGGCGAAGGGGAGCGGAAAATCCCTCGTTCTGGCCGAAGGCGAGGATGAGCGCGTGCTGCGGGCAGCACAGGTCATCGCTGACGAGCGGATCGCGAAGCCGTTGTTGCTCGGCCGGCCTGCCACCATCGAACAGCAGATCAAGGCTTTCGGTCTCCGGCTCAGGCCCGGCCAGGACTGCGAGATCATCGATCCGCACGATGCGCAGGTCTATTCCAAATGCGCTGACGTGTATCATGCGCGCAGGAGGCGCGATGGCGTATCGGCGGCCCTCGCGCTGTCGGAGACGCGGAGCAATGCGACGGTGCTGGCGTCGATCCTGCTCGAGCGAGGGATCGGCGATGCGATGCTTTGCGGAGTGATCGGGCGAACCGCCGATCACCTGGCGGCGATCAAGAACGTGATCGGAACGCGGGACGACGTGCGGACGCTCGCCGTAATGCAAATGCTCATTCTCCCGCAGCATCAGCTGTTCATCTGCGACACGCATTGCAATCTCAATCCGACTGCCGAGCAGGTTGCCGACATCGCGCTGCTGGCGGCCGCCGAAGTCAGGCGATTCGGCATCACGCCTCGAGTGGCGCTGTTGTCGCATTCGAGCTTCGGCAGCTCGGCGGTGCCGGAGGCGCACAAGATGCGGGAGGCGCGCACGATCATCCGCGCGCGCTCGCCCGATCTGGCCGTGGAAGGCGAGATGCGCGGCGACGCGGCGCTGTCGCAGTCGGTGCGTGACCACGAGTTTCCCGATTCCGGTTTCGTAGGTCCGGCGAACGTGCTGGTGATGCCCAATCTGGACGCGGCCAACATCTCGTACAATCTTTTGCGGATGGCTGCGGGGCAGGGGCTGACGGTCGGCGGCATTTTGCTCGGCGCGGCCAAGCCCGCCCACATTCTCACGCCATCCTCGACCGTCCGCCGCATCGTGAACATGGCTGGCG
>NZ_AJQF01000004.1:0-10231 GCF_000261705.1 Bradyrhizobium genomosp. III
TGTCGGAGAGAGCCTGATCGGAAGGACACGATTGGGCGGACTGTGAACGCGATCGGGCGAGGCCATCATGAGTGAGGCGCAATCGGGAAAGCTCCGGATCGTGATCGTCGGAGGCGGGGCGGGAGGATTGGAACTCGCGACCCGCCTCGGCGACAAATATGGCCGCAAGGGCAAGCTCGACGTCACGCTGATCGAGCGCAACCGGACGCATGTCTGGAAGCCGAAGCTGCACGAGATCGCGGCCGGCAGCATGGATATCGCTGCCCACGAGGTCGACTATCTCGCGCAATCCTACTGGCACGGGTTTCGTTACCGGATCGGCGAGATGATCGGGATCGACCGGGAGCGGCGTCAAGTGCTGGTGGCGCCCTATCTCGATGGCGAAGGGCGCGAGGTGACGCCGAAGCGGAGCTTCGACTACGATATCCTCGTCATGGCTATTGGCAGCCAGAACAACGATTTTGGCACGCCGGGCGTCGTGGACCACGCGATCAAGCTCGAAACGCAGGTCGATGCCAAGCGGTTCCACGAACGCATGGTCAATGCCTGCATCCGCGCCCATGCCCAATCGTCACCGCTCGGCGAACATCAGTTGAAGGTCGCGATCATCGGCGCCGGTGCGACCGGTGTCGAGCTTGCGGCGGAATTGCACCGGACGACGCGCGAAGTGGTGGCATACGGCCTCGATCAGGTCGATCCGCAGAAGGACATCAGGATCACGCTGATTGAAGCGGCGGATCGGGTGCTTCCCGCATTGCCGGAACGCGTCTCGAAGGAGACGGAGAAACTGCTGCTCAGGCTGGGTGTCAATCTGCTGGTCGGCGCCAAGGTGTCCGTAGTCGGGTCCGACCGCGTCAGCCTGACGGACGGGCGGACCATTCCCGCCGAACTGATCGTCTGGGCCGCGGGCGTCAAGGCGCCCGATTTCCTGAGGGACATTGCCGGGCTCGAAACCAACCGCATCAACCAGCTGGTGGTGCGGCCCACGTTGCAGACCACACGCGACGACAACATCTTCGCCATCGGCGACTGCTCGGCCTGCTCATGGGGCGAGCGGGGCAATGTGCCGCCGCGTGCACAGGCAGCCCATCAGCAGGCCTCGCATCTCTATTCCCAGTTCCCGCGGCATCTGCGGGGCGAAGCGCTGAAGGACTACCGCTACAGGGACTTCGGATCCCTGGTCTCGCTCGGCGAGTTCAGCACGGTCGGCTCGATGATGGGGGCACTGGTGGGCGGCAGCCTGGTCTTCGAGGGGCTGTTCGCGCGGATGATGTACCTGTCGCTCTACAAGATGCACGAATACGCCCTGCATGGTCCGGCCAAGGTGGCGCTCGACACGCTGGCCCGCCTGATCACCCGGCGGACCGAGCCGCACGTCAAGCTTCATTGATTGCGGTCGCGAAGGAGATGGATGTCGTGCCGGCCGTTGCGCACCCGGCGCCGGCTCGAGCCCGGAGGGGATGCTGATGGACGCTGTGCTCCTTGCGCGTATCCAGTTCGCCGCGAACATCACGTTTCATATTCTATTTCCATCGATCTCGATCGCCCTGGGCTGGGTGCTGCTGTTCTTCCGCCTGAAGCATCTGCGCGCAACCGACCCACAGCAGAAGCTGGACTGGCTTCGCGCCTATCGGCTGTGGACCAAGGTATTCGCCCTGACATTTGCGCTCGGGGTCGTCAGTGGCGTCACCATGAGCTTCCAGTTCGGCACCAACTGGCCGGGCTATATGGAGCGGGTCGGCAATATCGCGGGCCCGTTGCTGAGCTATGAGGTGCTGACCGCTTTTTTTCTCGAGGCGGGCTTTCTTGGCGTGATGCTGTTCGGCCACCGCCGCGTCGGCGAAGCAATTCACCTTGGGGCGACCTTTCTGGTGGCGCTGGGCACTCTGATGAGTGCGTTCTGGATCCTCGCCCTCAATTCCTGGATGCAGACACCGGCGGGATACGAAATTGTCGACGGCCAGTTCCATGCACGGAATTGGCTGGAGATCGTTTTCAATCCGTCCTTTCCCTATCGTTTCGTCCACATGGTGCTTGCGTCGTCGCTGACGTGCGCGTTCCTGCTGATCGGGATCAGCGCCTGGCAGCTCCTCAAGGGCGTCGCGACGGCGAGCGCCTCGCGGGTGCTGCGAACCGGGCTCGTGTTCGCGGCCCTGGCCGCGCCGGCGCAGATGGTGGCGGGCGATTTTCACGGGCTCAATACGCTCAAGTATCAGCCGCAGAAAATCGCGGCGGTTGAAGGCATCTGGGAAACCACGCGCGGCGCGCCGCTGCTTCTGTTCGCGATTCCCGACGATGCGACCCGGTCGAACCATTTCGAACTGGCCGTGCCGAAACTCGCGAGCCTTATCCTCCGTCACGATCCTGACGGGGAGCTCAAGGGGTTGAACGAGTTTCCATCGGCGCATCCGCCGGTGCTGCCGCTGTTCTGGTCGTTCCGGATCATGGTGGGAACGGGCATCCTGATGTTGCTCGTCAGCTGGGTCGGCCTCTGGAGGCATTGGCGCGACGGTTGGGAGTTTTCCCTGATGCCGCGGCCATTGCTCAGGTTGTTCGCAGGAATGACCTTTGCCGGATGGGTGGCAACCATCGCCGGATGGTACGTCACGGAGATTGGACGGCAACCGTTCATCGTGTCAGGCCTGATCCGAACGAGCGAGGTCGCTTCGCGCGTTCCATCGGCGAGCATCGCGCTGACCCTGGTCATCTACGTGACCCTCTATGTGGGCTTGCTGGTGGCCTATGTCGGCGTGCTGAAATATATGTCGGAGAAGCCGGAAAAGCGTTTGGCGGCGGTCACGTCGGAGGACCTTGCACAGGATCCGCTTCGCTATCAGAGCCGCGGAGAGTTCGCATGATGTCGATGTCCTTCGACGAGCTTCTGCCACTGATCTTCATCGGACTGATGGGCGTATCGCTGCTCGTCTATGTCGTGAGCGACGGCTACGATCTCGGGGTCGGCATGCTGATGCATCGGGCGACGCCGGACGAGCGGGATACCATGGTCGCCTCGATCGGCCCGTTCTGGGATGCGAATGAGACCTGGCTTGTCCTCGGCGTCGGCCTTCTCCTCGTCGCCTTCCCAAAGGCGCATGGACTGGTCCTGTCGGAATTGTACCTGCCGACCGCGCTCATGCTGGTCGGCCTGATCCTGCGCGGTGCAGCTTTCGATTTCCGGGTCAAGGCCAAGGCCGACCGGAAGGCGATGTGGGATCGCATGTTCATCGCCGGGTCGATGCTGGCGTCGGTATGCCAGGGCTGGATGCTCGGCCGCTACATCAGCGGGTTCGGCGAAGGCTGGAATTATCCGATCTTCGCCGGCGCAATCGCGATTGCGTTGCCGATGGCCTATGCACTGCTCGGCGCGACGTGGCTTGTGATGAAGACGCATGGCGAGCTGCAGGAGAAGGCGATCGAGTGGAGCAAGATCGCCTTCGCACCCATGGTTCTCGGTCTGATCCTGATCTCGATGGCAACGCCGTGGATCAGCGAGACGGTCCGCATCAGGTGGTTCACCCTGCCGGCGATGATCGCGGTGGCCTCGATCCCGATCACGTCCAGCGTTGCGCTGCTGACGGTCCGCCTTCTGCTGGGTGCACCGGCCGTGCGCGGCGCGCTTTGCTGGCTGCCTTTCGCGCTATTGGTGCTCGTGTTCCTCCTGAGCTTCCTTGGTCTCAGCTATAGCATCTACCCCTATGTCGTGATCGACCGGCTCACGGTCTGGCAGGCCGCCAGCAGTCCGGAGTCGCTCCGAGTCATACTGATCGGGGTCTGCGTGACGCTGCCGGTCATCATCGCCTACACCGGATTTTCCTATCGCGTATTCCGGGGCAAGACCATAGAGTTAGACTATGCGTGAGTGGCCTGCCGCAATTGCCGGCGCTCCCGGGTTTGTGCTGGTTCACAAGATGGCGGAGCTTTCATCCCTGGTGAACGTCAAGGAGCCTGCCAAGGTTGGTTCGGTGGCGCCTGCTTCCGCGCGTTGGTTCATTCGCGGTGCATTTGCCCTTGCGTTGGTCGCCGCCGCGGCGTGGCTCGGATATGCGGTCACGTTCCGCCGGGGACTGGACCATCTGCACGCCGTGGCCCAGCAGCGGCTGGCCGTCGAGGCGGCCAGACTCGACGGCCATCTTTCGAGATTTGAGTATCTCCCGTCTCTCCTGGAGACGTCCCCCGGCGTGTTCCGGCTGCTGGAGGCGCCCGGCGATCCCGCGTTGCAGCAAGCCGTCAGCCTCTATCTGAAATCGATCAACCTGCTGGCGGGGGCCGACAACCTCTACGTCCTCGGTGTCACCGGCGCGACGCTGGCCGCGGCCGATTTCGACCAGCCCGGAACACCCTTCGGCGAAAACCTGTCGTATCGTCCCTATGTGAGCGAAGCGCTTGCGAGCGGTCGCGGTGCATTCTTCGGTGTCGGTATCACCACCGCGCGCGCCGGTTATTATCTGTCCTATGCCCTGAAGGACAGCGGGACGACCAAGGGGATCGCGACCGTCAAGGTCAATCTGGATTCGTTCGAGCGGGCGTGGCGCAACATCGACAACGACATTCTACTGGTCGACGAGCGCAAGGTCACGATACTCGCCTCTCGCGACGAGTGGCGCTATCGCCCGATGGAGCCGCTGTCGGTTCAAACGCGCGATGACATCGCGCGATCCAAGCCCTACGGAAACCACGATCTTGCGCCGCTCGGATGGACCTTCGTCGCCCAGTCCGAGAACGGCACGGCACGGATCACCGCGGAGAACGGCACCGCCTATACCGTCAGCGAGCTTCCGATCAACCGCGGGCTGTGGAAACTCGTGCTTCTCGACGACGAGGCGCCCATACGGCAGACTGCGCTCGTCATCGGGGTCATATCGGGATTAGCCGCCCTCGTCGCGCTGCTGGCGCTTGGACTTGTGGAGCAACGCCGCAGAGAGATCAAGCAGCGGTTGGCGAGCCAGGCCGCGTTGCAGGCGGCGAACGACATGCTCGAAACCAGGGTGCAGGAGCGCACAGCCGAATTGCGCGCTACGCAGGATGAACTCGTTCATGCCGGCAAGCTGGCCGCGCTCGGCCAGATGTCGGCGGGCATCGTTCATGAACTGAACCAGCCGTTGGCAGCCTTGCAGACCGCCGCCGACAATGCCGTTTTGCTGGTCGACCGCGGATCAATCGGAGATGCCCGTGGAAATCTCACCCGCATTGGCGAGCTGGTGCGGCGGCTCGGACGCCTGACCGGCCAGTTGCGGGTGTTCGCATACAAGTCGAGCAGCCCGCTTGGCGCGGTTTCCGTTGAGCAGGCCGTGGCTGAATCGCTCAAAATATTATCCGGGCGAGTCAAGGAGGGCGGGGTTGCCGTCGCGACGGACATTGACGCAAAACTCTGCGTCATCGCCGATCAGACGCGGCTCGAGCAGCTGTTGTGCAACATAGTGGCGAATGCGCTGGATGCGGTGGAGAATGTCGAGCCGAAGTCGATCCTGATCCCGGCGGGCAGGGAGGAGGCGCAGAGCGCGCGCTGCCGCATTGCGATCAGCAACAGCGGGCCCGCGATCGCCCCCGACGTCCTGCAGCGCATGTTCGAGCCGTTCGTGACGACCAAGCCCGCGGGCAAGGGGCTTGGGCTGGGCCTGATGCTGTCCAACCACATTGCACGCTCGTTCGGTGGCGAGCTGCATGCGCGAAACCTGGCGCAGAGCGGCGCCGAATTTGTTGTGACCCTTCCATTGGCTGAGATTACAGAGGCGGCTCCCGCATGGGCGATGACCAATCGATCGGCGTGATCTATGTCGAGGATGATGACGACGTCCGGATCGGCGGGGTCCAGGCGCTCGAGCTTGCGGGATTTTCCGTTTCGGGCTTTGCCTCGGTCGAGACCGCCCACAGCTCCGTGCGCGCCGACATGCCCTTTGTCGTGGTCTGCGACGTGCGCCTGCGCGGGCGCAGCGGCCTCGATTGGCTGTCTGATCTGCGTCGGCTGGATCAGGATCTGCCGGTGATCCTGATCACCGGTCACGGCGATATTTCGATGGCCGTGCAGGCAATGCGGACCGGCGCCTATGACTTCATCGAGAAACCCTGCTCCTCGGAGCAGCTGATCTCGGTGGTGCGCCGGGCGGCGGAGAAGCGGCGGCTGACGCTCGAGGTGCGATCGTTGCGATCCGCCTTGGCGGACCGCCAGGGAATCGAGGCCAGCCTGCTCGGTCGGTCGCCGCAGATCCAGGAGGTGCGCCGGTTGGTCTCCACCTTGGCTGCGACCAATGTCGACGTCACGATCTATGGTGAGACCGGGACGGGCAAGGATGTGGTGGCGCGCTGCCTGCACAATCATAGCGGCCGCCGCGGCGGCAACTACGTTGCGGTGAACTGCGGCGGCCTGCCGGAATCGCTGGTCGAGAGCGAGCTGTTCGGCCACGAGGTCGGCGCGTTCACCGGCGCCACGCGTCAGCGGATCGGAAAGATCGAATACGCCAGCGGCGGAACGCTGTTCCTCGACGAGATCGAAAGCATGCCGCTCAGCGTGCAGGTCAAGTTGCTGAGGTCGCTGCAGGATCGCTCGATCGAGCGCGTCGGCACCAACAAGCCGATCGCTGTAGATTGCCGTGTCGTGGCCGCGAGCAAGGTGAATCTGCTGGAGCTCAGCGAAAAGCGGCTGTTTCGTGCCGATCTTTACTATCGCCTCGGCGTCGCTTTCATCGAGCTGCCGCCGCTGCGCGAACGGCGGGAGGACATCCCGCTGCTGTTCGAGCACTTCACTCTGGATGCCGCCAGGCGTTTCGAGCGCGACGCCCCGATCCTGGATGACCCGACCATGTCTCACCTCCTGGCCTATTCGTGGCCGGGCAACGTGCGCGAGCTTCGCAACGTCGCCGACCGTTTCGTGCTCGGTGTCCTCGACGGCAAGTCGATCAACAAGTCGGGCTTCGGCGCGTCCGATATGTCATTGCCGCGGCAACTGGAGAACATCGAGCGATCGATCATCGAGGATGCGCTGCGGCGCAGGCAAGGCGATGTCCAGGCAACGGCTGCCCTTCTGAGCATTCCGAAGCAGACGCTGTACGACAAGATCAAGCGCCTCTGCGTCAATGTCGACGGAATCAGGGAGGGCGCGACCGTCCGCTCCGGATCCTGAGACCGCGGCGGATGAGACGGCAAGCTCTCGGTGCAAGCGGGGGCAAAGGGCGCCAGGCAGAAGCGGCCCGAAAACCGGACGTCAACGAACCAATCAATTTTGCCAAGCGAGGAACGCCATGAATCGGCCATTCAACATGCCTGACGAATTTGTCGAGGGCTTTATGAAGGCGGGTGAAAGCCTGTGGCGCTCGCTCGGATGGGCGCCAAAGGGCGATCGTAACGGGGCCGATCCCGGCCCGGCTCTGAATTCGTCAGGCCTCGCTCAATTGCAGGCGGACCACATGATGCGGCTGTACAAGCTCACCGAGCATGTCCTCAAATCGGCCGCCGGCGTCCAGAGCGAAGCAGGCATCGAGCCCGCGCGCGGCGATCGCAGGTTCAACGCGACGGAATGGCGGGACAATGCCACCTATAGCCTGCTCAAGCAATGCTATCTACTCAATGCGCGCTATTGCGTCGACTTCGTCGAAGCACTCGATCTCGACGAGAAGGAAAAGCATCGGCTGCGCTTCTTCACGCGCCAGCTGGTCGAGGCGATGAGCCCGACTAATTTTCTCGCCACCAATCCTGACGTCATAAAGCTTGCGACGGACAGCGAGGGGCAGAGCCTGAAGGCGGGCTTGGACAATCTCATGGCCGATCTCGGCCGAGGCAGCCTGACGATCACGGACGAGGAGGCGTTCGAGGTCGGAAAAGACGTCGCCGCATCCAGGGGCGCGGTCGTGTTCGAGAACGAGCTGTTTCAGCTCATTCAGTATGAACCCGCGACCGAGCAGGTGACGGCCCGGCCGCTGCTGATCGTGCCGCCATGCATCAACAAGTTTTACATCCTCGACCTGCAACCGGCCAACTCCTTCGTCCGCTTTGCGGTCGAGCACGGCCTGACCGTCTTTATGGTCTCCTGGCGCAATCCGGATGCCTCGTGCGGGCACTTTGGCTGGGACGATTACGTCGGGCAGGGCGCCATGCGCGCCATCGAGGTGACCCGCTCGATCTCGGGTGCCGACAAGGTCAACGTGGTCGGCTGGTGCGTCGGAGGAACCATTCTGTCATCTGCGCTGGCGATCCTGCGGACGCGCGGCGACGAGTCGGTCGCCAGTGTGACGTTGCTGACCACCATGCTCGACTTCCGTGAACCGGGGGATCTCGGCGTGTTCGTGGACGAGGAGGGTGTGCGGCAGCGCGAGCAGACCATCGGCAACGGCGGCATTTACCGCGGCTCGGAGCTCGGGTTCGTCTTCCAAACCCTGCGTTCCAAGGAACTGATTTGGCCGAACGTGATCAACAACTATCTGAAGGGAAAATCGCCTGAGCGTTTCGATCTTCTGTTCTGGAATGCCGACGTGACCAACCTGCCGGGGCCGATGTATTGCTGGTACATCAGGAACATGTATCTGGAGAACAGACTTCGGGAGCCGAACCGGTTGACGATGTGCGGCACGTCCGTCGATCTGGGGCGAGTCGACCTGCCTGCCTATGTCTTGGCGACCGTTGAAGATCACATCGTGCCGTGGCGATCGGCCTATCGCACCACGGGCCTGTTCAGTGGCAACACCCGCTTCGTGCTCGGAGCGAGTGGGCACATTGCCGGCGTGATCAACCCTGCGTCGAAGAACAAGCGAAGCTATTGGCTGTCGGACAAGCGATGCGAAGACCCGGCGGCGTGGCTTGCGAGCGCTGACGAAAAGCCAGGCAGTTGGTGGAACGATTGGATCGCGTGGCTCAAGCCGTGGGCTGAAGATCAGGTGCCCGCCCGGACGCAACTCGGCAGCAACCTCTATCCTCCGGGGGAAGTGGCACCAGGCCGATATGTGAAAGCGAAGGCAAACTGACTTCGCTGAACGGTCATGGAACGATTGGAAGATTTCGGAAGAGCTGGCAGTTCGAGCAATCGCTGAGCGAGGCGACCTCATCATTAGAAGCGATGATGGATTGCTCTTCGTACCGTTTGGCGACATCGATACGTTGTTGAGGGCTGCCACAGAAAAGTGCGAGCGAAGCGCTTTGACTGCACATGCACACCTCGGCCTCCGTCTGACGTGTGCATTGAGAATCCGAAGAAGCGATTTCTGCTTCCAATTCATGCAAATATCGTCCTAGAAGAGCCAAGTTACGGAAGCCTCGTCAAATGAGAATTCTCAGTCGGTCCAATTGCACAAAGGGCTGATCGAAGTTAAAATACCTCAATAAGATGAATAGCTTAGAACGAAAATTCGCCGTAGCCCCCATGATGGACTGGAGCGAGAGCTCATGTTTTTCAAACGGTTAGAAGGCGCTGTGTGCACGACGTGTGCACCGGAAGATCAAAGAAAATCTAGCGACGACTAGCGTGAGCGGCTTCGGTGCTGAGCTTGGCGCACGGCTGACATTGCGCGACCGCGGCGCCATTTGAGCGCGGCCCTTCAAGTCTCCCGGCGCAGGTGCTTCCGCGCTTAGTAACAGTCACCCGGAAGGAGCTAACTGGCTTACCGTACAGCTATCGCAACAGCAGCCAGTGCTGCCGGAAGGGACCAGGCCCAGTCTGCCGCCAATGAAGCTGCTGCCGCGGCGACGACACATCCGAGCAGGAACCCGAACAAGCGACCCAGCGAACGATTCAGCGGGGTTGAATCGTGCGGCAGTAGCGGATGTCGGTCTGTCAGCAAGTCCATCGCTGACAGGACCGCGTTGGCCAGATTGCCGGTCATCACCGCGGTCGAGATCGCGCCGGGCACCGCCAGGCGGAGCAGGGCGTACTGGCAGGCCATGGCCGACACCGCGATCATGGCGGCCGTGCCGGCCAGCAATCCCACCGGATCGGCCGATGCCTTGGTGATGACGCAAAAGATCAGGAGTGCGACCAGAAGCAGGAATTGAACCAGGAGCAACAGTCGCGCCAGGCTCGGACCGCGCCGGCGCGAAGCCTGCGCGACCAGCCAGACGCTCCCCAACGCCAGCATGAAGACAGGAATGGCCAACAACTGCGCCCAGTGAAACGAGCCGCCCTCCACGGCGACGCCGGCGGCCAGCACGATATTGCCGGTCACATGCGCCGTGAAGACATGACCCAGGGTGAAGAAGCCGGTGGCATCGACCATTCCGGCGATCATGCTGAGCAACAGCGGCAGGCGCG
>NZ_AJQF01000005.1:0-3409 GCF_000261705.1 Bradyrhizobium genomosp. III
GTCATCCGCCGAATCCGGTGTCCTTGCGAAGGTGCGGGAGTCGCTCGCGAGCATGGACATCTTTGGCCGCTCCGGCTATTGCGCGGTCCAGCCGCCATCGACGGAGATCGTTGTTCCCGTGATCTGGTCTGCCGCCGGCGAACACAGAAAGGCGACGGTGCCTCCGAGTTGCTCCGGGGACGCAAAATCGAGAGACGGTTGCTTTTCCGACAGCAACTCCTCGACGGCTTGCTGTTGACTGATGCCGCGTTGCGCGGCCATGTCGCCGATCTGCTTTTCGACCAGCGGCGTACGCACCCAGCCGGGGCAGACCGCATTGCAGGTAACGCCGCTTCCGGCCGTCTCAAGCCCGACCACCTTGGTCAGGCCGACCAGCCCGTGCTTGGCGGCGACGTAGGCGGCCTTGTGGGTCGAAGCGACGAGGCCGTGGGTGGAGGCGATGTTGACGATCCGTCCCCAACGCTGCTTTTTCATCTGAGGTACTGCTGTCGCAATGCCGTGGAACGCCGCCGACAGATTGATTCCGAGGATCGCATCCCACTTGGCAATTGGGAACTCATCAACCGGAGCGGTGAACTGGATGCCGGCATTGTTCACGAGTATGTCGAGGCGACCGAATTTCTCGATCGTCGCGGTGATCAATCCGCGTACGGCTTCGGCTTTCGACATGTCGGCGCCGTCATAGACGGCCCGGACACCGTGTTCGCCTTCGATCCCTTGGCGGATCGTCTCGATCTCGCTTGCGTCGCCGAAGCCATTCAACACCAGGTTGGCGCCGAGCCGGGCCAGCTCCTTCGCGATTCCCAGCCCGATGCCGCTGGTCGAACCGGTGACGATGGCCACCTTGTCCTTTAACATGGGAATTCCTTTGGTCGCCTGGTCGAAGTTGATGCGGGGGTTCATGGTCGTGCTCCCTTGGGTGCGGTTGGAACGAATGATCAGTGGGCGCCGCCGGCACTGAGCTGGCCGGGCTTCTTCAGCATCATGGAAGCTGCGAGTGCTACGACGAGCGCGGCACCGAGCAGGAAAAACATGTCGCTGAAGGCGAGGATGAACGCCTGCTTCTGCACGATCTTGCCGATCGCGACATAGGCGCGGTGCGCGGCATCGCTGCGATCGATCACGCCGTGGCTGATGAAATACTGTGTCAGCTTCTCAACTCTTGCCTGAGTCGCCTGCTCGAGCATGGAAACCGACTGCATCAACACGTTGGAGTGATACTGTTCGCGCTTGGTGAGCAATGTCTGCAACAGGGCGATGCCGACGGCGCCGCCGAGGTTACGTATCATGTTGAATAGGCCCGAGGCCGAGCCGGCGTTCTCTGCCTCGATGCCCGCAGTAGCGACCGCCGATAGCGGCGCGAACACGAAGGCCTGACCTACGGCACGAACGACGTTGGGCCAGAACAACTGGTCGGTGGCGTAGTCATTGGTCATGTGGATGTTCATGAAATTGGAAACCGCGAACAGCGCGAAGCCGGCACCGATGATGATTCGGGCGTCGAAGCGCCGCATCAGTTGCGGCACCAGCGGGATGAACAGCAATTGCGGCAAGCCGGTCCATGCCAGCACCATGCCGATCTGCTCGGCGTTGTAGCCCTGGATACGCGACAGATAGACCGGCAGGATAAACACCGAACCGTACAGCGCGATGCCGAGCAAGAAGTTGGCGAGGATACCGAAGCCGAAGTTGCGACGAGCCAGCAGGCGCAGATTCAACAGCGGCTTGCTGGCGGTCAGCTCGATCCATAGGAAGGCTGACAGCGCAACCGTGGCGATAACCGACATCTTGACGATGAAGGGCGAGCCCAACCAGTCGTCCTTGTTGCCCTCTTCCAGCACCGTCTGAAGCGCGGACAGGCCGATCGACATGGTAACGATGCCCGGCCAGTCGCCTTCGCGAAGCAGCGACAGATTCATCGGTGCTGGCTCCAGGGAGAACCACAGCATCGCAATCATCGCCGCGCCGGGCACCAGGTTGACGTAGAAAATATATTCCCAGCCCCAGTTCTCGGTGAGATACCCGACGATCGTGGGGCCGATCGCGGGGGCGAATGTCGCTGAGATCGCAAACAACGCGAGCCCGATCGGCTGCTTCGCCTTTGGCAGCAGCGTGATGATGAGCGTGAACGCCATCGGGATCAGCACGCCGCCGGTAAACCCCTGCACGGAACGCAGCACAATCATCTGCGGCAGGTTTTGCGCCAGTGCGCAGGCCGCCGAGAACAGCAGAAACAGGACCGCGTTGGTGAGAAGATACACCCGGATCGAGAACACCTGGGCAAGCCAGCCGGAGAGCGGGATTACCACGATCTCGGCGATCAGATACGAGGTCGAGATCCAGCCGCCGTCGTCGGTTCCAGCACCGATCGCGCCCTGGATGTCGGCGAGTGAGGCGTTGACGATCTGGATGTTCAGTACCGCCATGAAGGCGCCGAGCGTGGCGCCGCCCACTGCGATCCAGGTTTTTGCGGAGACGGCAGGAGCCTTCGGGGCTTCGGCGGCGAGCCGGGGATCGCTGGCGGGAACGCCGTTATTGGCGGTTTGCAATGTGGTCATGATGGTTCTCGTCGGATGCGAGGGGCGGGCGATCGGCGCCGTTCAACTGCGGGGCCCGGCGGCCCGCGAGGCGAGGCGCTTGCCGGCTTCACGCTCGGTGACGACCGTTGCCTTGGTGTCGACGGTCGGCTCGGCCGACATGCCCGGCCGCAGCAGGCCCTTCAGGTTGTGATCGTCGAGCACGATCTTCACCGGCACGCGCTGCACGATCTTGGTGAAGTTGCCGGTGGCGTTGTCGGGTGGCAGCAGTGCGAACTCGAGGCCGCTGGCCGGCGAGAGGCTATCGACATGGCCCTTGAGCCGGGTCGAGTGGAAGCTGTCGATTTTGAGCTCCACCGGCTGGCCGTTGCGCACATGGGTGAGCTGGGTCTCCTTGAAATTGGCGACGACATACACGGCGTCGAGCGGCACCACCGCCATCAACTGTGTGCCGGCCTGCACGAATTGACCGACCCGCAGCGAGCGCGCGCCGACTGTGCCGTCGACCGGCGCGGTGACGGCGGTGTAGGAAAGATTTAGCGCCGCCTGCTGCTCCATCGCAGCCGCGCGGTCGCGCTGCGCGATCGCCTGCGCCCGCTGGGTGGTGAGGACATCGACCCTGCGTTCGGCTGCCAGCAGGCCGGACTTCGCGTGCTGCCATTGCGCGTTGCTGGCACGCAGCGCCGCATCGGTTTGCTGGGCGCGCTGCACCGTGCCGGAGCCGGTCTTCATCAAGCCGTCGTAGCGCGCCTGCTCTTCCTGTGCGAACTTCAGGTTGGCTTCAGCGGCGGCGATATCGGCGATACCTTGTTCGATGATTGGCTGCTGCAGGGCGAGCTGTGCATCGAGATTGCGGACGGCGGCTTCGCCCG
>NZ_AJQF01000006.1:0-11439 GCF_000261705.1 Bradyrhizobium genomosp. III
GAGCGCCGCGCGAAAATCGCGATCGTCGATTTTCGCCAGCAACTGGCCGGCCGTCACCGGCTGGCTATCGCTTACCAGCACCTGCGCGATGTAGCCGGAGACCTTCGGCGCGATGATGGTCGAGTCGGCTTTGACATAGGCGTCGTCGGTGGTTTCCAGATAGCGGCCGGTGGTGAGGTAGCAGTGGCCGAAATCGGCTCCGGCTGCGACCCCGAGCGCCGCCGCCAGCGCCAGGGCGGCACGTTTGATCGCCTGCCGTGAGGGGCGAAGGCTGATTTTGGCTTTTTGTTCCTCGGTATAGGCAAGTGTGGACATGGCGTTCTCCCAAATCTGCTGGAGGGCGTTGAAGCTCAGTCGCGGCGATGGACGTCGTGGGTGACCATGCCGAGTTCGTGGGCCGGCCGGTCGAGGCGTTGCGGCTCGGCCAGCGTGCGGCGGATGTCATCCAGCCCGCTCTGCCAATGCGTGCGCATCGCACTCAACCCGAACTCGTAGTCCCTGGAATGTCCCTCGTAGATCTTGGACTGGTAGATCAGGTGGATGATGTTGTAGGAGCGATGACGGGCCAGATCGGCAATCGCCCGGATTTCCGGATCGTCCTTTGCGCTGGCCGGCAATTTCTCCATCGTCCGTTGCAGCGCCTGACGCATTTTCTGCATCCGCGTCATGTGATCGGTAATGGCGCGCGTCCGGCTGGAATATTGAATGTCTTTCTGCCGGCTCGACACTTCCATCATGTCGTGGGGAACGCGACCCATCGCCGACCAGAGATCGATCTGGAATGTCAGCGTGTCGCGCGGCTCGCCGGACAGCACGCGGGAGAGGGGTGTGTTGGAAACGACGCCACCGTCCCAGTAGTGCTCGCCGTCGATTTCAACGGCGGGGAATCCCGGAGGAAGTGCGCCGGAAGCCATGAAATGCTTCGCTCCCAGCCGGCGTTCGGCGGTGTCGAAATAAGTCAGGTTGCCGGTGCGGACATTGACCGCGCCGACGCTGACGCGCGTTTCACCCGAGTTCAGGCGGTCGAAGTCGACCAGTCGCTCCAGCGTCTGCTGCAACGGTGCGGTGTCGTAGAAGCTAGTCGCCGCATCGCCTGAGAACGGGGACCAGAGCGGCGACGGGAACCGCGGCTTGTAGAAGCCGGGCTGGCCTTGCACCAGCGCCCGCGTTGCCGCCAGCGCGTTGCGCACCGAGCTGATGTCGAACGCAAAGGGCAAGGCATTGGCGAGCCCTTCGCCGGCGGGCCACTCGATCGAGAAGGCGCAGATGGTCTCCCAGAATTCGCGCAGCCGCTGCACCCGTTCGCCTTCGGGCGAGCCGGCGATGACGGCGGCGTTGAGGGCGCCGATTGAGATGCCGGCCAGCCAGTTCGGCCGGATGCCAGCCTCGTGCAGACCCTCATAGACTCCGGCCTGGTAGGCCCCGAGCGCGCCGCCGCCTTGCAGCACGAGAGCTACGACATCGTAGGGCAGCGGTCTGGTTTGCTGCGTCGCCGGACTGATCTGCTCGCGTATCACGTTCAACATGGCCAATACTCCCTGCATTGCGGTTGACCCGATCACCCGGCATTCGCTTCGATCAGGATTTCGGACCCGCTCCCGCGTCGACGTGCGGCAGCGCCAGATGCCAGGTAGTCGTGGACCACCGTGCCTAGCCCAAGCGTCAGGTCGGCAACGATGTGCTTGGCCGACAGCACCTGGAGAACCGGCAACTCGGCGACGGGAGCCAAGGCATGCGAATACAGGTCCAGTGCCGCGGGTCCGGTCCATGCGCCCTTTACCGTGATGTCTTCGAGGTGGTAGCGGACCAGCTCGCAGATGCGCGGGGTGCCCTCGACATGCGGGATGATCTTGAGCAGGAAATTGGGTGCGGCGAGCTTGCCGGCTTCGATCGCGGTGTCGAGCGCGCGGTGTTTGTAGCCCATGGTGCCGGTCGCGATCCGCACCGAGCCATAGTTCAAGGTGCCGACCAGCGTGTCGATCTCGACCGCGAGCTTTGGTTGCGCCAGCTTCTTGGGAAAGCCCCACAATTCGCGTCCGCCGGCGATCGGCGGATGATCGTTGAGAAACATCTGATGGGTGAAGCTGCCGGTCTCACCCCGGTAGGACACCGGGATGACCTGACCGCTTTCGGTGTAGTCGCCGAAGCCGGTCGAGTCGGGCATGCGGATGAATTCGTAATTCACCACCGGCTCGGTAAGTTCGAGCGGCTCGGGCACGATCCGGCGCAGCGCCTCGGGATCGGTCTGATACTGGATGATGAAGTACTCGCGGTTGACGAAGCGGTAGGGGCCGGGTGGAAAAGCCGGGTTCGTCAGCGGCATGGCGAAGGCCTTCGTTCGCACGGTCTCATGTTTCATCGCGGTCGAGCTCCAGGTTGATCGATGTTGAGCGGGCCGCGCTCTGGCGCGGAAGACGCGGCCCGTATCGGATGAGCGCTTGCTGCGCGCTTGCCGGCACTAACCCGACAAGCGATCAGTAATCCCAGAAGGCCGGCACCCAACGAAACGCATCGCCCGCTGTGGCCACATGGCCGACGGACGGGAACGGCATGTGCGTGGCGACCAGCAGTCCGCCGGTCTCCGCCAGCTCTCGCAAAAGGCTGGTACGCGCACGGGCGGCTTCCTCGGGGTAGTGTTCGAAGCCGTTGTGCCAGTCGGGGTGTTCGAACCCGACCGCGAACACGAGGTCGCCGGCGAATGTCAGCCGGTCGCCGCCGGACGTCAGGCGAACGATGCTGTGCCCGGGGGTGTGACCGCCGGTGCGGTGGATGACCACGCCCGGCGCCACTTCGTGCTCATCCTCGAAGAGCCGAAGCTGGCTGCGGTATTCTTTCGTGAACCGTTTGGCCGTGGCGCGAAGCGCATCCGGGAAGCCGTCCGGCATCGAGACGTGGGAGAAATCGGGCGACTCCCAGAACTTGACCTCGGCGGCCGCGACGTGGATCTGCAGGTCCGGACGCAGTTGCTGCTTCACGCCGTCGACAAGCAGCCCGCCGACATGGTCCATGTGCATGTGGGTGAGCACTACGTCGGTCACGGAGGCGAGATCGATACCGGCGGCCTCCAGCCGATGGATCAATTGCCCGGCCCGGGGCAGCGGAAATTCCGCCCCCATGCCGGCGTCGATGAGGATGGTCCGGCCGCCGCTCCGCACCACGACCACGTTGAGTGCCCAATCGAAAGCGTCCGGTGGCAGAAAATTTTCTTTCAGCCAGGCCTCGCGGACGGCCGGCGCAGCGTTGTGGGCCAACATCGCGCCCGGCAGCGTCAGCACGCCGTCGCTGACCACCATCACGTCAATCTCGCCGATCCGCAGCGCGTAGCGCGACGGGACCAATTCATCGGGCACCTTGTTGCCGGTGTATGAGGGATCGTGCAGGTTCATGTTTCTCTCCTGTTAAGTGGCTGGGTGCTGGCAGGTCTTGTTTGGGCAGGCCGCGCAGCCAGCGCGGAGCGCGGCCTGCTTCACGTCGCGGGCTAGAAGAAGCCGCTTACATCGCCCACACGCTCCGGATCGGCCGAGGCGAGGGCGGCGGCGCGTTCGGCCTTCGGCGGATAGATCCAGACGGTGTTGATCTCCTGCTTGGTTTTCTTGGCGGTATCGCCGACCATCGTCACCTCGCGCTCCCAGCCGCGGGTGAACACCGCGTCGGCTTCGCCGAGGTCGAGGCAGGTAACGTATTTCTCCTGGTGGTAGCGTTTGGTCGGAACGCCGAGCAGTTCTGCGGCGGCGTTGTGGCCGGCAAAGGCGCCCATTCGCGTGGCGTGCTGGCACGACATCAGCGCGAAATTACCGTCATCGTCGCAGGCGGCGCGGGCGGCATCGCCGGTGGCAAAGACGCCGGGTACCGACGACACGCGCAAATCACGGTCGACCAGCAGCCGGCCGGAATTGTCGCGCTCGGCGGGGACTTGTGCGGTCAACGGAGCTGCGCGAATGCCGGCCGCCCAGATCACGGTCTCGGTCTCGATGTGTTCGCCTGAGGTCAGCGTAACGCCCGATTTATCGAGCGAGGCGACACCGACGCCGAGCCGGGTCTCCACGCCGCGCTTGTGCAGGGCGTCCTCAATGACGGGGCGGGGGCGTTCACCCATGGCGGGAGCGATAGCGCTGTTTCGGTCGACGATGATGACGCGCGGCTTGACGCCCTTGCCGAAAATAGCGCGAAGCCGCGTCGGCAACTCGGTTGCCGCCTCGATGCCGGTGAACCCGCCGCCGGCCACGACGACGGTGTCGCGCCCGTTCAATGCCGGCCGGTCAGCCAGGCCATGCAGATGCCGGTCGAGGGCAATCGCGTCGTCGAGCTGGTCGACGCTGAAACCATGTTCGGCAAGGCCCGGAATATCAGGACGCGCCAGCCGACTGCCGGTCGCCACCACCAGCCGGTCATAGGACAGGCTCTTCTTCACACCCTCGGCGGCGACGATTCCCACCACGCGCGACTGGGTGTCGATCGTCTCTGCGCTGCCTTGCACATAGACGACGTCGATGGCCTTGAGCACACCCAGCAGCGGCGCGGTCAAGGTCTCGGGCTTCGATTCGTAGAGCCGCGGGCGGACCACGAGCGTCGGCTCGGGCGAAACCAGCGCGATCTCGAGCTGTTCGGGCGAAACGCCCTGGATGTCGCGCAGGCGGGCGGCGGAAAGTGCGGCGTACATGCCGGCGAAGCCGGCGCCAATGATGACAAGTCGCATGTCGTTACTCCTCTGGTTTGACTTCTCGAACCTACGCGCGCGTCACCGTTGCCGCTCCCGCATCCGGGGATGGCTCGTAGCGATCGGTGACGACGCGAATACGTGAAACGAAAATTGTCGGGCGCTTACGGAGCGCTGCAGTCCGGCGCTAGTATCGTTGGACGTTCGCAGGAAGCCTGACAGCCGCGCGACGCCCGGGCGAGCTGAAGGGTGATCGGTTCGCTGGCCCTCAACGGCCAGCCGTCGCGCAAAACAGGGGCGCCATCTCTGGTTACGATCGACGTTGCGGGCAGTGTCGGAATTTCAACTTCCTCGCCCGTAGCTGAAGTGAAGCGCACGCTGAGTGACAGTCCGTACACCAGCGCGGTCGCAACGACCTTCCGTCGCGGTACGATTGCAAGGAGGGCGACACAGTGCTTCCAGGCCATTGTTCGTCTCCGTCCGTTGTCGATGTTCGATACCGCAAATCTACGGGATCGGAGTTGTGACCGCGCCAGCGCGATTGACGCGGTTGCAGAGAGATTGCTGTTACCGGATGCGCCGGCGCCAATCGCTCGGGGTATTACCCGTCAGCTTCTTGAACGCTGCCGTGAAAGCAGTTTGCGAAGCATAACCGAGCTCTGCGGCCACCAGCTCGATCGATGCGTCGGTATCGCGCAGCATGTTCATGGCCCGCTCGAGTCGCTGCTGGCGCAGCCAGGCGTGCGGTGAAAGCCCGGTGCTATCCTTGAAGGCGCGACAGAAGTGGAAGCGCGACAGGCCGGCATCCGATGCGAGCGCCGCCAGCGAAACGTCAGCATCGTTGCCCGAGCGCAGGCGTTCGATCGTTCGGCGGAGCGCATGGGGCGACAGCCCACCCACGGCCGGCTCGAACGTGACGGCTGTGCCGGTATGCGCAGCCAGCAGACGCGTGGCCAGCAGATCCGTCAGCTGCTGCCTGAACAGGGCATCAAGGGACGAATTGCCGTCGAGTACATCCGCCGCGCTCATCAGCAAGCTGGATGTGATGGCGTCGGGATGCCCCGTCCGTTCCAGCAGTTCGCCGGGAGCAGATGCGTCGGCTTCGCGGGCTACGCGTTCGAGCGTGGTGCGCGGAAGATAGAGCTGGATGACATCGACGGGGCCGGGAATATCCCATTTCGAGCTTGAACCCGCCGGAATGATCGTCACGACTCCGGGACGCGCCGTTCCAGTTGCCAGCGATTTCCCGCTGCGCCGCTCCAGACGCTGAACGCCCGTGGGGTAAGCCATGATGACATGGTCGGCCATGGGCTCGACCACGTCGTGCAACGCCCCGTGCTTCCAATGCGCGATGGCGCCGTTGGCAGGGTCTGAAGCCATCTGTACCGGCGCCGTCTTGAGCACACGCGCCATCTCGACTTCGGCAGCGCGCCGCTGGGCGGCCGGCCAACCGTCCTGGTGCGCACCGGCTGCGCCAAGCAGAGCCTCCAGGGGATCGTTCACGATCGGTTTCTTCATGAAACTATCCTTGCGTTGCTACCGCGCGCCTCGTCGCCAATCGGTCGGAGTTTCTCCGGTCAACCGCCTGAAGGCGGCCGCGAATGCCGTCTGCGAGGCATAGCCAAGCTCGGCCGCCACCGACACGATGGATGTGTCGGTGTCGCGCAGCATGTTCATGGCTTGCTCGAGGCGATATTGCCGCAGCCATGCGTGAGGAGAGAGCCCGGTACTTTCCTTGAAGGCGCGACAGAAGTGCGAGCGCGACAGGCCGGCATCCGAAGCGAGAGCTGCAAGCGAGACGTCGGCGTCGCTATCCGAACGCAAGCGTTCGATGGCGCGAAGCAGGACATTCGGCGAAAGCCCGCCGATGATCGGCTGGAACGCGGTGGGCGAAGCGGTGTGCGCGGCCAGCAGGCGCGTCGCGAGCAGGTCGATGAGCTGATGCCTGAACAGCGTATCGAGAGCGGAGTTGCCCTCCAGCCCGTCGGCCGCACTCAGGAGTAGTCGGGATGTAACGGGGTCGGGATGCCCGGTTCGCTCCCGGAGATCGACCACAGTGGTCGCGTCGGCTTCGCGGGCCACGCGCGCGAGCGTTGTGGTCGGGAGGTAGAGCTGAACGACATCCACGGGTTTCGGAATATCCCACCGCGAACTCGATCCTTCCGGAATGATGATCACGGCTCCGGGACGGAACGTTCCCTTCGAAAGCGATTTTCCCGAGCGCCGCTCCACGTGCTGCACCCTGCCATTGTAAGCCATGATGACGTGGTCGCTCATGGGCTCGACGACATCGTGCAACGGATCATGCTTCCAGTGCGCAATTGCGGCTCCAGAGGGGTCCAACGCCATGCGGATCGGTTCGGTGTGGAGGACGCGCGCCATCTCCGCGTCGGCGGAACGCTGTTCGGCGCTCGTCGATCGGCCCTGACGCTCGCCGGACGCGGCCGAAGGATTCTCATGCGCGGAATCGTGCGAGATCGGCTCGCTCATTGGGGTGCTCCCTTCGGAGGGGGACTTGCGCTGGCGTCGCCTGGGGCGACTTGCGGGCCGGTGTGAAGCCATTGCTTCCGTATGCCCGAATTGATCCGCGAGGCGCCGCGAACTCTCGCTGCGCGATCTAGGCGCGTGGTATTACGGGGTCTTTCCCAAAGCGGCCGCGATTTGTCTGATTCTGCTCAAAGCGCTCCGCGCCGCATTTCGTGATCGGCTGGAGTTCCGATTGACGCCAATGGCAAGGTTGCCATCGAACGCGATGGGTATTGAAATCACTTCGAAAAATTACTTTGTGACAATTAAGGCGGCCGACGATCACAATCACGGTCGACGTTCACCGCGACCTAGACCTCCGCACTCCGATACCGGATAATGCGTGCCGACATGACGGGTGGCGGTGAGACGAGCTGCCTGGTCAACTTCGGACGGGCCGGTCGAAATGGCACAGGCGAGCACCTTCGGACAGAGGGTCAGACAGCAGTTACACCTGACGGATACGCCGCCCTCGCTGATCACGCGTTCGCTGCGCGGCATCGAACTCGCGGCCACCGAAACCCGGAATGATAATCCCGTGCCAGGCCGTTCCGGTTCAGCGGCGGATGAGGCCTATTTCGTCAGTCTGAAGCTTCAGGATTATCCGGACTGCGAACTCTGGGATCATGGCAAGTGCGTCATGAAGACGGATGTCAAAGCCGGTACCACGTATCTGTACGATCTCCGGAGCGATCCGGGCTATATCATCGACAAGCCGTTTCATTCCCTGCACTTCTATCTTCCGCGTTCAGCGCTCGACGGCATCGCCAGAGAATCCCGTGTCCCGCGCGGTGACCTCGCCTGTCAGTTTGGCTTCGGCCATGACGACCAGGTCATGCGTCATATTGGGGCAGTGCTGTTGGAAGCACTGAGTCGGCCGGCAGAGGCCAACCAGCTTTTCATCGATCACATGATGCTGGCGTTCACCGCGCACATCGCGCAGGCCTATGGCGGGCTGCAAAGCACTGCCGGACCCGCTCGCGGGGGTCTTGCCCCGTGGCAGGTAAAGCGAGCCTGCGAACGGCTCGACTCAGACCTTGGTGGGAGGCTATCATTGCAATTGATCGCGGCCGAGTTCGGACTCTCGGTCAGTCATTTCTCGCGCGCGTTCCGAATCTCGACCGGCCTGCCGCCGCACCAATGGCTGCTGCGTCAGCGGGTGAACGCGGCCAAGCAGTTGATGACCGCACGAGACCTGTCGCTGTCCGAAATTGCGATCTCAGCCGGGTTCGCTAATCAAAGTCACTTTACGAAAGTGTTTTCGGTGCAGGTCGGCATCAGTCCGGCGGCATGGCGTCGCGAGGCCGCTGGCGGCTCCGAAGATGATATGTGATCACGGACAGCCCCAGACGGCTGTTTCGTACTCATCGCAATGGTCATGACCTTTGGTCGATCCCGATCAGGTGTTCCGTGCAACTCCACTCAAGGAGGCGGTGCATATGAAATCGTCAGGTTTCTACGGTCAGACCGTGAAGCGGTTCTTGCACCTGGAGCAAGAACCGGTTTCGTTGATCACGCGTTCGCTGCGCAACGCCGAGATCGCCGTCACTGAGACTCGTGTTGATGCGCCCGTGCCACGCCCCTCCGGCGAGATGGGTCTTCAGGATGCGTATGTTGTAAGCCTAAAGCTCAACGACTACCCGAACTGCGAGATTTGGGAGCATGGCAACGCCGTCAAGGCCGATATTCGTGCGGGCGCGACCTATCTGTACGACATGAAGAAGGATCCGCGTTTCATCATCAACAAACCGTTCCACTCGCTCCATTTTTATCTTCCGCGCTTTGCGCTCGACGGTATCGCTGAACAGTCCGGCGCACCGCGCGTGGGTGATCTGCCTTCTCAGCTCGGCGTCGGCCACGACGACCAAGTCATGCGTCATATTGGCGGGACGCTACTGCAAGCGTTGCGCCGGCCAACTGAGACCAACCAGCTCTTCATAGACTACATTATGCTCGCTTTTACCACACACGCTGCGCAGGCCTTTGGCGGGTTGCGATGGCGCGCTCGGGTGCCCCGGAGCGGTCTTGCTCCTTGGCAGGTACAGCGCGCCTGCGAAAGGCTCGACTCGGACCTCGGCGGGATGCTTCCATTGCAACTGATCGCTGCCGAGTTTGGCCTCTCGGTCAGTCATTTCTCGCGCGCGTTTCGAATTTCGACCGGCCTGCCGCCGCACCAATGGCTGCTTCGCCGGCGTGTCGAAGCGGCCAAGCAGTTGATGACCGCGCGAGATCTGTCGCTGTCCGAAATTGCGATTTCGGCTGGGTTCGCCAATCAAAGCCACCTTACAAAAGTGTTTTCGGCCCAGGTCGGCGCCAGTCCAGCGGCATGGCGCCGTGAAGTGCAGGGCACCGAGGATAGCGAAAGCTGATCATTCGATCACCGGCGTTGCGCCAGCGACGCCGCGTAGGCGGCGCGGCGTGCCGCGAAGATCTCATCGGGTGGATAACCGATGCCTTCAGCGAGGGCTGCCGGATCGAAGGCCAATGCGTCGCACACTTCGTTCGCTTCGATTGCGGTGATCACGATCGTGCCGAGGCGCACCGTCTCCCTTTGGTCCTCATCCGGCCATCGAGTCGTGACGTCCAGGATCGGGTCGCCGGGACGGCCGAGCACCGCCATCAGGCTGAACCGGATATCGCGTGCTGCGATCCTGCTTTGCAGATCATCGTGCAGGAAGGCTCCAGGCTTTGTTTCGGCTACGTCTTCGGTCGGCGCAGCCCGGTTGCCGACCGGGACGATCTTGAACTTGATGAACTGTGTCTCGTCACGCCCGTTTGTCGCCGGAAAGGAGTGGACGGCCCAGTAGGTGGTGTCGGCAAAACTTGCGGGAAGCGGATGGGCGGCCATGTAGCTTGCCTGATGCAGGGTCTCGGGATTGGCAGTGGAGAACGCCTCGAATTTATCCGGATCGGGCCGTCCGTCTGGGGTGGGAACGCGCACCTTCAGGTACGCCAGCATTTGTGCAAGTGTCCTCGCATAGTGAACGGGAGCGCTCTGTGTGAGGATGTCGGAACGATGGTCGACATCCCCAAGCCTGAAGCTGAAGCCGCGCAGCACGGGATTGTCCGTATCCGGCATGCGCGAATTGCCGTCTACCGCGAAGCGCGCCACCACGCGCGACGCGCCCGTGAAGCTCCGGGACTTCGTAATTTCTTCAGCCCGGTCCGACGGAATATAGGTGCCCCGGACGCAGCGGCCTTTGGCGAATCTGGCACGTGCCTTTGGAGAGGCGCCGGCCATCGCTTTCAGCGTGTCGACGATGGACGCGGGCGTGGCGCCACCGGTTGGGACCCGGATCATGACGATATCTCCGACATCCTGCTAAAGCGGCCAGGCACGGCAGCCTCGCGGGCGCTGAAAGACCAGCGGCTGCGTGGGCTTCGGTCTCCAGCCCATGCAGAAGATCGGAACGCCGTCCCGGGTCATGATCGAGGCCAGGGGATTTTGCGCGTGCGCCGGTTGCGGCGGAATCTTCGTTGCTTCATCTGCCGTGGAAGCGAAGCGTACCGTCGCTGACAGGGCGCACATGAAGGTGGCGGTGAGGACTTTCGGCCGTGATGCAAGGGTCGCAGATTGGTTGACGAGGTTTTTCCAGATCATCACGCGTCCCTTCGTGGTTGACGTCGACGCAGTGATGGTAGGGAAATGGCTCGCCGCTGCCCCAGAGCGATTGACCCAATTGTAGAGCGATTGCTGGCAGTTGCTGGCGGTCGGGAACCGCGCTGCGCGAGCGTTGCCGGTCATTCCTGGAGTTTGCCGAAATAGCCGCTGCTGGACGCGCGCTAGCTCAAATGGCTCTCGATGGATCCGAGCGAGAGTTCGGTTTCTTCAGTTGCCGATAGGGTGTCGAAATCCGATTCACTACTGATCGACACTGCTGTTTCGGCAGCCATTGCCCCACAATGACGGCAACGCGTCGCAGTGATGCCTCGCAGGCACATCGCGCTGGCGTGGATGGATTGGGAGTGAGGGCAATGTCCAACATCGCATATATTGCCGTGGTTACGGGCGGCTTGGCGATCACATGGGATCGGCAGCTATACTATTCTCGCGAAAATAGTATAACGGAAGGCAACGGCAAGAAAATGTGGTAATCTATTGAAATCACTAAATTATCGCTTTTCCGTAGCCCCCATGATGGATTGGAGCGACCGGCACTGCCGGGTGTTCCACCGCCACCTGACGCGGCGGGCGCTGCTCTACACGGAGATGGTGACGACGGGCGCCGTCATTCATGGCGACCGGGAGCGGCTGG
>NZ_AJQF01000007.1:0-22049 GCF_000261705.1 Bradyrhizobium genomosp. III
TCCCGTGGCGCTTCAGCTTGGCGGCTCGGATCCGCGCGAGCTGGCGCAGGCTGCGCGGATCGGCGAGGCGTTCGGCTACGACGAGATCAATCTCAATGTCGGCTGCCCGTCGGACCGCGTGAAGGATGGCCGCTTTGGCGCCTGCCTGATGGCGGAGCCAGAGCTGGTGGCGCGGTGCGTCGATGCGATGAAGCGGGCTGTCGCGGTTCCCGTCACGGTGAAGTGCCGTATCGGCATCGACGACCAGGATCCGGAAGTGGCCCTTGATGCGCTTGCGCGCGCGGTGGTCGCCTCCGGCTGCGACGCACTGATCGTGCATGCCCGCAAGGCCTGGCTCAACGGGTTGTCTCCGAAGGAGAACCGCGACATCCCGCCGCTCGACTATGAGCGCGTCTATCGGCTCAAGCGCGCGATGCCTGACGTGCCTGTCATCATCAACGGCGGCATTCGAGGCCTCGACGAAGCGAGAGCGCATCTCGAACATGTCGACGGCGTGATGCTCGGCCGCGCCGCCTATCAGGGCCCGTGGCGGCTGCTCGGCGTCGATCGGGAGATCTTCGGCGAGGCGAGCCCGCACGCGACCGTGCAGGACGCGCTCGAGGCGATGATGCCCTATATCGAGCAGCAGCTTGCGCGCGGCACGCGGCTGCACGCGATCACGCGGCATTTCGTCGGCGCATTCCATGCCGTGCCCGGCGCGCGGGCCTTCCGCCGCCATCTGGCCGAGCAGGGGGTTAAGGCGGGCGCCGGCCTCGAGGTGCTGCGCGATGCGATCGCGCGCGTCGGTGCGCGTGCGCCGGCGGAAGAAGCGGCCGCCTAGCCCCGTTCCTGCGGGCCGATGGGTTGTTTCAGAGGTCGATGCGTTGACGCGCCACCGCTCGAGAGACGCTCGCGGATTGTGCGATGTTGCCGTTGTGCCGGTGTTTTGCCCGACGTGTCAAAAGACTCCTGAGAGGCGACAATCGTTGGCCCGCGTAAGCCCTTGTTCTGACGAGCCTCGGCTACTGTGCATGGGGTTGTTTTCGCGTTTTTGGGTTGGCCGCACCAACAAGCAGGCACGCGCGGTGCAGGGATTGAGTCACGGCCCGTGTGAAGCGAGGCAGTCGGCACCCGCGCGGCGGTTCTTGCGGATGCTCTAGTCAAGCGCCGTGCGCGAGCGGCGATGGCTGCTCTGAAGCTCGGGATAGCCGGTCAGCATCAGCTTGTCGGCGCGCACCCCCCAGCTCTCCAGGCGGTCGAGGAAGCTCATGCCGAGCAAATTGGTCTTCATCTGCCCGCGCTGGACGACGAGGGCCGGCACCGATTTTTCGACGAGATGGCCGACGGAGAGACGGTCGAGGGTGAGGCGGGCTGCCTTGGTATGTCCGCCCGCGGTTTCGAGGTCGACATCGTATTCGAGCATCTCGAGCGGCAGCCCGATGGCTTTCGCGGTTTCCCAGGTCAGCACCACCGACGTCGCGCCGGTATCGATCACCATCGGCGCGGCGATGCCGTTGATCTTCGCGCGCAGCGCGAATTCGCCGCCCTGGCCGCGTGGGATCTGCACGGCGGGAGCGGGCGTTGCCGTCTGCGCGCGAAAAATGTGGGAGACCTTGTGGCTGGCGCGCGCGATCTGCTCGGGGTCGCCATAGGCGACGACCGCGCCTGCCGTGCCTGCAAGCATGACGAGAACGAGCAGGAAGCGGATCATCGCGCGCCTCCGCAGGCGAGCAGGCCGGTCAGGTGCGTTTCGGCGATGCCGCGATCGGCGCCAGTCCAGCTTCCGTCATGCGTGCCGGCAACAGCGCCATGACCGCGAGCCGGTCCGCGCTTTCCATGGCGTGCCAGCGCGCGATCTCGGGCAAGGTCCGGCCGCAGCCGAAGCACAGCTTGGTCCTGGGATCGATCATGCAGACGGCGACGCACGGCGTTTCTTTGCTCATTCGGACATAGTGGGGGATTGTCGGGCATGTCTGCAAGCATCTGGTTAGGAGCCTGTACCTGCGCTCATGATCGGCTTGTGGCGCGGCCGGCGCTTCTCCTCGGGCAGTACGGAACTCTCCGGCTGGAGCGGCGGGGAATCATCCGACAGCGGCGCCAGCGCGCTCATCACGCGCTCCGGCGGGAAGGTGACGATCACCTCGGTGCCGATGCGCAGCTTCGATTTCAGCGTGAACGTGCCGCCATGCAGGTCGATCAGATTCTTGGCGATCGGCAGGCCGAGACCGGCGCCCTGTTCGGCGGACTTGATCGAGTTGGAGCCCTGGCCGAACGAGGCGAGCACGACCGGGATCTCGTCCTCGGGAATGCCGGAGCCGGAATCCCGCACCGAGAGATATTGTCCGCCCGAGGCGGTCCAGCCGGCCTTGAGCCAGATCTCGCCGCCTTGCGGAGTGAACTTGATCGAGTTGGAGAGCAGGTTGAGCACGACCTGGCGGATCGCGCGCTCGTCGGCCCACAGCCGCGGCATGGCCTGCTCGAACACTTCGTGGATGGTGATGCCGCGGCTGGAGGCGCGCAGCTTCATCAGGTGATGGCAGTCGGCGACGATGCCGACCAGCGACACCGCTTCTTCGTTGAGCTCGTAGCGGCCGGCCTCGATCCGCGACAAGTCGAGGATCTCGTTGATGAGGTTGAGCAGGTGCACGCCGGAATTATGGATGTCCGCCGAGTACTCCTTGTACACCGGTACCGCATGCGCGCCAAAGATCTCGCTCTTCATCACCTCGGAGAAGCCGAGGATGGCGTTCAGCGGCGTGCGCAGCTCGTGACTCATCTGCGCGAGGAAGCGCGACTTGGCGACGTTGGCGGATTCGGCGCGGTGGCGGGCCTCGTCCGAGATCGCCTTGGCCTGTTCGAGCTCGCCGATCAGCGCGTCCTTCTCGGCGCGCGCTTCCAGCGTGGCGAAGGTGGAGGAGTGCAGGCGGTGCGCCAGCAGCACGAAATAGCCTTCGGCGGCGAGCGCGAGCGCGGCCAGGATGTAATTGTCCAGCGAGCCGGTCATCACGAAGCTCAGCGCCATGGCGACCGCGACCGGCGCGGTGGCGGCAAGGGCTGCGATCGGCAGATTGGCGGCGAGCATGCTCGACACTGCGATCACCAGCAGCATCAGGAACATCATCAGCGATTCCGTGACCATGTCGAGCACGGGATGGATCAGGATCGCCATCCAGCACAGGCCATAGAGCAGGTCGAGCACGACGAAGCGCGTCCGCCAGGCGCGCGTCGCCGCGGGCGAGGCGGGCTCGGTCAGGAAGCGCCGGCAACTGCGGGTCATGGCGCTGTGGATGCAGAGCATGCCGGCGGTCCAGGCCGCGGCCGGGATCGGCTGCATCCACAGGCCGAACAGCACGCCGGTCGCGACCACCAGCAGCATCACGACATAGGAAGCCGACAGCCGCGTCTGGGCGTATTGGCGCAGCATCTCGGCGTCGAAGGCCGGCCGGGTTCCACTGGTCGACGTTAACTTGTCCCGCGCCTCGCGCACCCGCTGCGCCGCAGCCCTTCGGCTGCTCGCCGATGGAGCGCTCACCGGCTCGGCCGGAAGCTCCACAACCTCAGGCTTTTCAGCGGGGTTACTCATCAAGCAACACGATTCCTGCCCACGCCGGACGCGGGCCTTCTGCATTGTCTATCTCTGGCAAGAAATCCTTAAGAGGTGACTTAAGGAGCTAAAGAATTACGTTAACCCGGCGTTAATTTTGGATCTCGCCTGCGCCGTCAATGCAGCGCTGCGTACTGGGCGATGTAGACCATCGCGCCCGCCAGATACCCCACCAGGGCGGGGCCTGCGATGCGGCGGGCGTACCAGAAGAACTCGATCTTCTCGAGTCCCATGGCGGCAACGCCCGCGGCCGAGCCGATGATCAGGATCGAGCCGCCGGTGCCGGCGCAATAGGCGATGAACTCCCAGATGAAGCTGTCGGGCGGATGTTGCACCAGATTGTACATGCCCATCGTGGCCGCGACGAGCGGCACGTTGTCGATGATGGCACTCAACAGGCCGAGCAGGATGACGATGACGTCGAGACGCCCGACCGTGGCGTCGAGCCATTTCGCCAACAGTTCCAGCACGCGAGCATGCTCCAGGCACGCGACGGCCATGAGGATGCCGACGAAGAACACGATGGAACTCATGTCGATGCGCGTCAGCGCATGGACGAGGGTGAGGGGACGGCGCGCATCCTCGTCCTTGTGGCGGTGAACGACCTCGCCGACCAGCCAGAGGATGCCAAGCCCGAAAAGAATACCCATGAAAGGCGCAAGGTGCGTCACGGCCTTGAAAACCGGAACGGCGACCAGGGTGCCAAGGCCGAGATAGAACATCAAGTTGCGCTCGAACACCTCGACCCTGAGGGCCTGTGCTTGGCCTTCCAGCGGAGGGACGATCTCCTTCCCCTTGATGGAATAGCCAACGATGAGCAGCGGTATCAGCAGGTTGAGCAGTGAGGGCAGGAACACCGACTTCATGATGCTGAGGGGAGTGATCTGCCCTCCGATCCAGAGCATCGTGGTCGTGACGTCGCCGATCACGGTCCAGGCGCCGCCGGCATTGGCCGCGATGACGATGATCGAGGCGAACAGCAGGCGATCGCTCCTGTTGCCGATCAGCTTCTGGATCAGCGAGATCATCACGATGGTGGTGGTGAGATTGTCGAGGATCGCGCTCAGGAAGAACGTCACGAAGCCGATGATCCACATCAGCGTGGTTTGCTTCGTGGTGCGGATGATCGAGGTGATGACTTCGAAGCCGTTGTGGGCGTCGATCACCTCGACGATCGTCATGGCACCGATCAGGAAGAAGACGATCTGCGCGGTCGAGGCGACGGATTCGTCGAGCTGATGGTTGACGAGCGAGGCGTCGCCGACGGACAGCGCGTAGATCATCCAGAGCAGGCCGGCTCCAAGGAGAGCCGAGGCGCTCTTGTTGACACCGAGCGGATGTTCGAGCGCGATGGCCGCATACGCAACGATGAAGACGACGGCTATCACGCTCAGCAAGTCAGTCCCCGCGGTGTTCGTTCTTCGGCTCGATGCGCTTGCAAGACCTCGACGCGGCGCCGCGTCAAGGCCGGGGGGACGGTCGCAGCTGCCCGGCAGCGACCGTCGATGCGCTCCTCAGCGCTGCAGGCGCGCGAGCAGGCTGGACGTATCCCAGCGCTTGCCGCCCATCTTCTCGACCTCGGAATAGAACTGATCGACCAGCGCGGTGACCGGCAGGTTGGCGCCGTTGCGGCGGGCTTCAGCCAGCGAGATCGAGAGGTCCTTGCGCATCCATTCGACCGCGAAGCCGAAATCGTACTTGTCCTCGTTCATGGTCTTGTAGCGATTCTCCATCTGCCAGGATTGCGCCGCGCCCTTGGAGATGGTCTCGATCACTGCGGCGACGTCGAGGCCGCTCTTCTTGGCGAAGTGGATACCCTCGGAGAGACCCTGCACCAGACCGGCGATGCAGATCTGGTTGACCATCTTCGTGAGCTGGCCGCTTCCGGCGGGCCCGAGCAGTTTGCACATCCGCGCATAGGCGCCCGTGATGATCGGCTCGGCGCCGGCATAGGCGTCCTGCGCGCCGCCGCACATCACCGTCAGCACGCCGTTCTCGGCGCCGGCCTGGCCGCCGGAGACCGGCGCGTCGATGAACCTGAAGCCGGCCTTGGTCGCGGCCGCGTCCAGCTCACGCGCGACTTCGGCGGAGGCGGTGGTATGGTCGACGAAGGTCGCACCCTTCTTCATGCCGGCGAACGCGCCGTCGGGGCCGATCGTGACCGCGCGCAGATCGTTGTCGTTGCCGACGCAGCACATCACGAAATCCTGACCTTCAGCGGCGGCCTTCGGGGTCGGTGCGGTCTTGCCGCCGAACTTGTCCGCCCATTCCTTCGCCTTGGCCGCGGTGCGGTTGTAGACGGTGACCTCATGGCCCCCTTTTTTCACGAGGTGTCCGGCCATGGGGTAGCCCATGACGCCGAGACCGAGGAAAGCGACTTTAGCCATGTGTGGTACCTTGTCCGTAGCTTGAGTTTTACGGTTGCAGCCGGGCGAGGGCGCCAGGGCGGCGTCCTCCAAGTTCCGCCGCGAGGGCGGATCGGAGGCGCACCATAAACCGTTAAGCCGCAAGGGCAACGGCTTCGTTTGGCGGCCCCCTGTGCTAGGATGGCGGACCTAAGGACTTCAAAAAAGGGAGCGAAAGCATGGGCGGCGTGAGCGTTGGCGTCCTCGATCATTTCAACATCCGGACCCGGAATCTGGCCGAGACCGTCCGCTTCTACGAGGATGTGCTCGGCCTGGAAAAAGGCGCCCGGCCGAATTTCGCCTTCCCCGGCGCCTGGATGTACAGCGAGGGCAAGGCGGTGGTGCATCTCGTCGATATTTCTGCGACCGCCGAGCCACAAAAGCCGGATTCCGGCGTTGTCCATCATGTCGCCTTCGTCAGTCGCGGCTTTGACGGCATGAAGCGGCGGCTGGCGTCCAAGGAGATGAAGTTCGAGTCCCGCCAGGTGCCCGGCGGCGACCTCTGGCAGATCTTCGTCAACGATCCCAACGGGGTCATGATCGAGCTGAATTTCGAGGCCGCTAGGGAGCAGGGGGCGGCGCCCGCCGAGAAGGCCGACGATATCGGCAGGGAGTAGCCTTTTGGGCGTTTCCGCTCTAATGGGGCATCCTAGAGTCTCGAGCATGACCTTGCCGGAAAGCCGCGCCACGCCTTGCGCTGGCGCCGTCCTCCGGCTCCGGATCATGCTCCGTTCAGGAGATGCGCTTTGAGCGTGACGCAGCAACAGGTTCTCGACAGCCTCGCCAGGATCAAATCTCCCCGCGGGGTCGCGCTCATCAATGCCAACGTGCTGAGCGCGATCAGCGCGTCCGACGGCAAGGTGTTCTTCTCGATCAATGTCGATGCCGCCGAGGCGAGGGCCTGGGAGCCAATCCGGGCCGAAGCCGAGGCCGCTGTGCGCACCATTCCCGGCGTCACCACCGTCATGGTGGCGCTGACCGCCGAGCGCAAGCCGGGCTCCGCGCCGCCGCCTCCCCCGCAACCCAGCCGCGGCACGCCCGGCGTGCAACCGGTCCATGCCCACAAGCCGCCGCAGGGCGGCGGGTCGCCGATGGCGCGGCAGTCGGAAATTCCCGGCGTTGCCGCCGTGATCGCGGTCGCCTCCGGCAAGGGCGGCGTCGGCAAGTCGACCACCGCGCTGAACCTGGCGCTGGGCCTGCGCGACCTCGGCCTCAAGGTCGGGCTGCTCGATGCCGACATCTACGGCCCCTCGGTGCCGCGGCTGACCGGCCTGCACGACAAGCCGGAGCTGAACGACGAGCGAAAAATGATTCCGCTTCGGCGCTTCGGTCTGGCCATCATGTCGATCGGCTTCCTGGTCGAGGAAGAGACCGCGATGATCTGGCGCGGTCCCATGGTGATGTCGGCGGTGACGCAGATGCTGCGCGACGTCGAATGGGGCAAGCTCGACGTGCTGGTCGTCGACATGCCGCCGGGCACCGGCGATGCCCAGCTCACGCTGGCGCAGAACGTGCCGCTGAAGGGCGCCGTGATCGTCTCGACCCCGCAGGATCTGTCCCTGATCGATGCGCGACGGGGGCTTGCCATGTTCAAGAAGGTCAACGTGCCCGTGCTCGGCATCGTCGAGAACATGAGCTACTTCCAATGCCCGCATTGCGGCACGCGGTCGGACATTTTCGGCCATGGCGGGGCGCGGCACGAGGCGGAGAAGCTCGAAGTCCCCTTCCTCGGCGAGATCCCGCTGCACATGGCGATTCGTGCTACCTCGGATGCCGGCAATCCCGTCGTCGACAGCGAGCCGGACGGTCCTCATGCGGCGATCTACCGCGCCATTGCAGGGCAGGTCCGCGACCAGCTCAAGGGCGTCATCGCGGCGGCCTGAGCCGGCCGCTCGGGGCACGCCTTCCTCGTCCTTTTGGGGGGCATGCGACTTTCGTAGAGCCCCGTCATGCCATTGTCGCGTTCCGCAAGCGGGGCTTCCGTGGTAAAGGCCCACGGCAGTCAAGCCCCTTCGGTTCGACGCGGCCCTAACGCGTCGCCGGAATGAGCGGCGGCAAGAAGAGAAGTTAAGGGGAAACGCCCCAGCAAGGAGAGACCTGAAGATGAAGCGTCGTGATTTTCTGAAAGTGTCGGCAGCAGGCGCGGCGGCAACCGCGGTAGCCTCGCCGGCGATCGCGCAGTCCTCGCCCGAGGTGAAGTGGCGCTTGACTTCGAGCTTCCCGAAGTCGCTCGATACCATCTATGGCGGTGCCGAGCAGGTGGCGAAGTACGTCGCCGAGATGACCGACAACAAATTCCAGATCCAGGTGTTCGCGGGCGGTGAAATCGTCCCGGCCCTCCAGGCGCTCGATGCGACCTCCAACGGCACCGTCGAGATGTGCCATACCGTCTCGTACTACTATGTCGGCAAGGACCCGACCTTCGCGATCTACGCCTCGGTGCCGTTCGGCCTCAATGCGCGCCAGCAGAACTCCTGGTGGTATCAGGGCGGCGGCATGGAGCTCGGCAACGAGTTCTTCAAGAAGTCGAACGTGATCGGCTTCCCCTGCGGCAACACCGGCACCCAGATGGGCGGCTGGTTCCGCAAGGAGATCAAGACCGTTGCCGACCTCTCCGGCCTCAAGATGCGCATCGGCGGCATCGCCGGCCAGGTGCTTCAGAAGGTCGGCGTGGTGCCGCAGCAGCTCGCCGGCGGCGACATCTATCCGGCGCTCGAAAAGGGCACCATCGACGCCGCCGAGTGGGTCGGCCCCTACGATGACGAGAAACTCGGCTTCGCCAAGGTCGCCAAGTACTACTACTATCCGGGCTTCTGGGAAGGCGGTCCGACCGTCCACGCCTTCGCCAACCTGGAGAAGTGGAATGCGCTGCCGAAGAACTACCAGGCGATCCTCACCAACGCGATGACCAATGCCAACACCTGGATGGCGGCGCGCTACGACATGCAGAACCCGGCGGCGCTGAAGCGTCTGGTTGCCGGCGGCACCCAGCTTCGTCCCTTCACCAACGAGGTGCTGGAAGCCTGCCTCAAGGCGACCAACGAGCTGTGGGCGGAGATCTCGGCCAAGAACCCCGACTTCAAGAAGTCGATCGACGCCATGCAGGCCTACCGCTCCGACGAATATCTGTGGTGGCAGGTTGCCGAATATACCTACGACAGCTTCATGATCCGCTCGCGCACGCGCGGCTGATCGCCTAGGCCTAAAGTCGCAAAGACCGGAAAGCCCGGCCTCCATTGGAGGCCGGGCTTTTTCTTTGCCGCAGTGCGATCGGGATGGAATTGGGCGGCGGCTTGCGTCATGGTGGTGCAAAGCCTCGGCAAGAAGGCCCACAATCACTGGTACATCAGGGCAGGAAATCATGAAGAGAAGAGACTTCATCAAGGTCACAGGACTCGGTGCGGCCGGCGCCGCCACGCTCGCGGCTCCCGCGATCGCGCAGTCGATGCCGGAAATCAAATGGCGCATGCCGACGAGCTGGCCGAAATCGCTCGACACGCTGTTTGGTGGCGCCGAGATGATGTGCAAGATGGTCGCCGAGGCGACCGACAACAAATTCCAGATCCAGATATTCGCGGCCGGCGAGATCGTGCCGGGCCTCCAGGTGCTCGACGCCGTTCAGAACGGCACCTGCGAAATCGGCCACACCGCGTCCTACTATTATTTCGGCAAGGATCCGACCTTCACCTTCGGCTCGGCCGTGCCGTTCGGTCCCAACATGCGCATCAACCAGGCCTGGTACATGCAGGGCGGCGGGCGCGACGTGCTCAACGAATTCTACAAGAGCTACAACGTCGTCTCATTGCTCGCGGGCAACACCGGCTGCCAGATGGGCGGCTGGTTCAGGAAAGAGGTCAACGCACCCGACGATCTCAAGGGCATGAAATTCCGCATCGGCGGCTTTGCCGGCCGCGTGCTCCAGAAGCTCGGCGTGGTGCCGCAGCAGCTCGCCGGCGGCGACATCTATCCCGCGCTGGAGAAGGGCACCATCGATGCCGCCGAATGGGTCGGCCCCTATGACGACGAAAAGCTCGGCTTCTACAAGATCGCGCCGCACTACTACTATCCCGGCTGGTGGGAGGGTGGGCCGATGCTGCTGGCCTTCGTCAACCTCGACAAGTGGAACGCGCTGCCGAAATATTACCAGAGCGTGCTGGAGCAGGCCGGCCACTACGCCAACAACTACATGATGGCGCGCTACGACACCGCCAATCCGCTGGCGCTGAAGAAGCTGCTCGCGGGCGGCGCCAAGCTGCACGCCTTCTCGCCGTCGATCATGGATGCCTGCCACAAGGCCGCCAAGGAGCTGCATGCCGAAGTCGGCGCGACCAACGCCAATTTCAAGAAGGTGCACGACTCCCTCGCCAAGTTCACGAGCGACGGCTACGCCTGGTTCCAGGTCGCCGAGGTCGGCTACGACATCTTCATGGCGCGGCGCTCGCAGAGCTGATCGCGTCACGCCGCCGAATGCAACGCCCCGGAGCGGAAGCTTCGGGGCGTTTCTTGTGCGTCCTGCTTCTTTGAAACCAGGAGTAGTTGACTTGTCGGGCAAAGCAGAATGTTAGGATCCAATGATCCGGAATATGGTTTGTCGGCAGCCGTTTGGACGTGACATGAGTTTCGATCCCGAGGCCGTTCAAAGCGCGCTGCTCAAGGCGTGGTCGCGGTCGACCGCGAGCCAATGGACGGCGGACAATCCGGCCGCAGGACAATGCAACGTCACGTCGCTGCTCGTTCATGAACTCTTCGGCGGCGACCTGCTGAAGACGCCACTGCCGGCCGGCGACCATTTTTACAATCGGATCGAAGGCAAGAGGTACGACTTCACGGCGAGCCAGTTCGACCGGCCGATCGCTTATGCGGACTTGCCTGCAGATGGGGCCGACGCGTTGCTGGGAGCAACGAACGATCAATTGGCCGAACTAAGGGCAGCATTTCAGCAGAGCCATACCAAGTCAGGCTAGCGCCATCAGGCAGAAGGCGAATGCGAGTGCGAGTGTGAATCTGACAATGTGCATGCGTTGCCCGCCGTTGAGATTTGCGGAAGGTGTTTGTTCGGAGCGGATCCATCCATAAGGTGGTTCTTCGCCGCGCTCTCTCCATCCCTGCATGCTGAAGCGCCATTGCTTACACAAACCTGACAAGCGTGGCCTTCTTTGATGCCTGCTCATCAGCGGTGCGCCGGGAGAGACCATCGCGTCCGGAGGCGCGAGATTTCGTGTCATTCAACGCCCACGCGATGCGTAGTTTTTCGGTGTTCCTTTTACGGAACGGTCGAGTTATCGGAATCCGGCAATCGGGCTGAAGCTGCGGCGTGTCATCACGCCGGTCGCGCTTCACGGTACGGTATACCGGACTCAACCAGTCCCGACGGGAATGCAGCATTCACCGAACACGGCGGCTCTCGATCGTTGATCGAGATGCCAGGGCCGCCGTTTCCCGTGGGACTTCTCAAATGAGACTGGCAATTGAAATTCTACAACTCCTGGTCCAATCGGCCGACAGCTGGCTTTTTGAAGGGAGCCTTGCGGGGCTGAGCGATCGGGAATGGATGGCCTTGCGCTTTCTCGCCCGCGCAAACAGGTTCTCGCGGACGCCCACGGCTCTCGCCAGCTTTCTGGGCACGACCCGCAGCGTCGCATCGCAGATCGCCGCCGTGCTCGAGAGCAAGGGGTTGATGGTTCGCAAGCCATCTGCAGAAGACAAGCGCTCGATTGCGCTCTGCATCACGAGCGAAGGCGAGAAGGTCCTCGAGCGCGATCCAATTAACGTCCTTCGAGATCAGCTCGTGACACTTGAGCTCCCCGATCGATCTCAGCTGCGCGATACGCTTCGCCGCGTCCTCGATGGGCTCGATGTTGCCAAGCGCCGTCACAACGCCGACGTCTGCGGCAGGTGCATGTTCCTGATCGAGAGCGGAGAGGGGAAGGATCGTCACTTCAAGTGCCGGCTGTTCCGGAAATCCATAGCTCCAAGGGACACGACCCTGCTTTGCGCCTATTTCGAGGGACGAGGCTAGGCGGCACTGGTGCACGTGAGGATTGCTGCCGCGCACCGCGTCGTCATCCCGAGGGCCCGCCAACGGCGGGCGTCTCGAAGGATGGCCATAGGGAAGTCGCTTCCAAATGCGATTGGCCTGCGCCTCTTGGGGGGCACACCTGGTCGGCTTACACAAACCTGACAGACGACTGGTTCGGCCGGACGCTTTTTCGCTGGCCGAGGCGTCCGGAATGATGGAAGACAGCGAAGATGCCGCGCGAGGCGTGCGGTGACCTGAGTATCCGGCAGATATGCGATGCGCCTTCTGATCGTCGAGGACAATGCCGAGCTGTCGCGCCTCGTCGCTGGCGGGCTGGCGGCGGCTGGCTATCAGAGCGACATCGTCGGCAGCGCGGCCGAGGCGCGCGAGGCGGTGAGCAGCGTCAGCTATGCCGCGATGATCCTCGATCTCGGGCTGCCCGACGGCGACGGCCTGTCGGTGCTGCGCGAGTTGCGCCTCAAGATGGAACCGCTCCCCGTGCTGGTGCTGACCGCCCGCGGCGGTCTGCAGGACCGCGTCAGCGGCCTGCGCAGCGGCGCCGACGACTATCTCGCCAAGCCGTTCGCGATGGAGGAACTGGTGGCGCGGCTGGAGGCGATCCTGCGCCGGCCGGGCCAGCTGCTCGGCCGCTCGCTCAGTCTCGCCAACCTCGTCTACGACACCGAGAGCCGCCAGATCTTCGTCGACGACCAGCCGCGGATCATCTCCGCGCGCGAGACCTCGGTGCTGGAGATTTTGCTGCGCCGGCAGGGGCGGGTGGTGCCGAAGAAGAACGTCGAGGATCACATCTTCGGGCTCGACGGCGAGGTCGCCTCCAACGCGGTCGAGGTCTATGTTTCGCGGCTGCGCAAGCAGCTCGCTGAACACGGCGCCAAGGTCGTGATCCATACCATCCGCGGCGTCGGCTATCTCATGGACGTGGAGAAATAGCGTGACCCAGCTCGGATCCAACGTCGGATCCTATGCCGGGTCCTATGGCAGGTCTCCGACGTTCAAATCGCTGATCTGGCGCATCGTGTTCCTGCACATCCTGGCGGTCGCGGTGGTCGCGATCTTCCTGCCGCTGGTGCTGTTCTGGCTGCTCAATTCCGAGATCGACCAGCTGCATCGCGATGCCATGCGCGCCCAGGCCGAGGTGCTGGCGGAGCGCATCGTTGTTCAGCCGGGCGGATTGCTGACGTTCAATCTGCCCGACAGTCTCAAGGGTCTCTATTCGGAAGCGTATGGCCGCTATCAGTACGACATTCGCGATGCCGATGGCCGGCTGTTGTTCTCCTCCCATCGGCGCTCCGCCGCCACCGCTGCACCGCGCTCGTCGGAGAGCATTTCCGGCGCCGCCGTCACCCGCGACATCGACGGCAAGACGGTGCGCATCCAGGTTGCCGAGGACCTCGCGCACCGGGACGTCATCATCGACGACATCGTGTCGAATTTCTTCCGGCGCGTGGGATGGATCACCATCCCGATCCTGCTGGTCCTGCTCGCCACCGACATCATCATCTTCCGCCGCGCGATCGCGCCGCTGTGGAAGGCCTCCGAGGAGGCCAGCAATATCGGTCCGGCGCGCACCGACATCCGCCTGCCGACGGAGCAGATCCCGCGCGAGATCCTGCCGCTCGTCACCGCCGTCAACCAGGCGCTCGACCGCCTCGAAGGCGGCTTTCGGGTACAGCGGCAGTTCACCGCGGATGCCGCGCATCAATTGCGCACGCCGCTCGCGATCCTGCGCACGCGGATCGAGACGCTCGACGATCGGGCGGCACGGCATGCGCTGCATGCCGACATCGAAACCATGAGCCGCCTTGTCGCCCAGCTTCTGGAGATCGCCGAGCTCGACACCCTGGTGCTCGATCCCGGCGAGACTGCGGATTTGCGCGCCGTCTGCGCCGAAGTGGTCGCCTCGATCGCCCCGTTCGCGATCGCGCAGCACAAGGACATTGCGCTCCGGGGGACCGACGCGCCGGTCAGGATCCAGGGCAATTCGGAGATGCTGCAGCGCGCGGTCTTCAACCTGGCGGAAAATGCCATCAAGTTCACGGCAAAAGACACGACCGTTGACGTCGAGGTGCGCGAGGACGGTTCGGTGCGCGTGCGCGATAGCGGCCCGGGGATTGCGGAGGCCGAGCGTGAGCTGATCTTTCAGCGCTTCTGGCGCGCCGACCGCCGGCGCAGCGACGGCGCGGGACTTGGGCTTTCCATCGTGCGGGCGGTGGCGGACGATCACGCCGCGACGATTGCGGTGGAGAATCTTCCGGGGGGTGGAGCCGAGTTCACGCTGCGGTTTCGGCTGGCGGACAGCAACACCGCTTCACCCTCTCCCCTTGTGGGAGAGGGTGGCTCGCCGCGATAGCAGCGAGACGGGTGAGGGGTCTCTCTCCGCTAGTCTCACTCTCAATTGAATGCGCGGAGAGAGACCCCTCATCCGGCGCGAATCGCGTTCGCGCCACCTTCTCCCGCAAGAAGGCAGGGTAATCGCATATGGCGCATTGAGAGACCCGAGCGCGCGCCTCGTCCTTCGAGACGACCGCTTCGGGGTCTCCTCAGGATGAGGCTAAGCAGCATCGGTGCTCGTCGAAGCGAGTGCCGAACGTCCGGTCCTCATCCTGACGGCCCGCCAACGGCGGGCGTCTCGAAGGATGGCTACAGGCGAAATCGCTGCCATATGCGATTGCCCTGCACAAGAAGGGGAGAAGGAAGAAAGGCCGTCGCTACTTCAGTTTACCCGTGGACAGATCCATGATCATGCGTGTGGCCAGATACAACCGCGGCACGATGCTGTTGATCTGCACATATTCGGCGTCGTTGGAGTGCGCACCGAAGCCCGACAGGCCCATGCCCTCCACCACGGCTCCACTGGTCTTCAGCGCGGCAAACGCTGCGTCTGTGCCGCCCCCGGTCGCCTTCTCGTCGACCTTGAGGGACATTCCGAGCTCCTGATAGATCGTCTTGCCGTAGGCCGCCACGCGGCGCGAGGCCTCGTTGGCCTCTAACGGCGGGCGCCGCACCTCGAACTTCAAATCGACTTTGGAGTCCGGCAGCAGGCGATCCTTGATCTTGTCCTGGAGGGCCTTCTCCAACTCGTCGAAATCGGACACCTTAAGCGCGCGCGCATCGGCCTGGGCGGTGGCGTCGGCAGGGATCACATTGCGGTTGGTGCCGGATTTGGAGACCGTCCAGTTCAGCTTCAGGCCCTGCTCGGGCTTGGACAGGTCCTTCATCTGCAGCACCTGGTGCGAGAGCTCGTACAGCGCATTCACGCCGCCCTCGGGCCTTGCGCCGGCATGTGATGACTTGCCCTGCACGGTGAGATAGGCCGAGCCGATGCCGCTGGTGGCGAGGCGCAGCGTGCCGTCGGTGCCGCCGCCTTCGAATGAGAACACCGCGTCCTGATCAGAGGCAAATTTGGTGATGGTGCTGCGCCAGCCGGGGGAGGAGATCTCCTCGTCGCCGTTCGCGAGCACCGTGAGCGTGCCGTAATCCCTGAAGCTCAGTTTCTGCAGCAACGCCACGGTATGGAGAATGAGCGCGACGCCCTGCTTGTCATCGGCGATGCCGAGGCCGTAGGCCTTGTCGCCGTCGATGCGGAACGGTTGATCCTTCAGCATGCCCTTCAGGTACACCGTGTCCATGTGGGCGATCAGCATGATCTTCTTGCTGCCTGTGCCCTTGAATGTGGCGTGCACGGCCGGTCCGATCTTCTCGGGCGTGTCGTCGAGGCGATAGATGTCGGTGGGTTGCAGGATCTCCACCGTGCCGCCGAGCTGTTTGAGCTGGCCTGCGACGCGCTCGGCGATCTGGTTCAGGCCTTCGATGTCCTTGCTGCCGGATTCGATGGCGACGAGATCGCGCAGCGTGTCGAGCACCGGCTGCTGCTCCTTTTGCGCCAGCATGTGGACATCGGCGATCGGCTCAGCCTGCACCGACGTTGCGGCATATGTCAGCCAGAGTGAGGCGATCAACGGGCCAACGAGCGATGCGGCAGGGTGCGATCGGGGCATGAGCGGCCATCCATGGGATTGAGGATGGCCCGGTATGCCTCCGTTTCCGGTGCTTGTCACGCGCGCCGTCGCGCGTCGTGCGCCGCTTGAGCGGAGCACGACGGCGCGTGTTGTCCCCGCTACTTTTGCGGCGGCCCGAGATCCAGCGGCGGCAACTCGATCTGCGGCACCTCGATCTTGATCGTGCTGGGGTCGATGGTCGACTGGACGCCCTTGTAGTGCATCACCATCGACGGGAACGCGATCACCAGAGCGACCATGATGATCTGGATGACGACGAATGGCACCGCGCCCCAATAGATCTGGCCGGTGGTGACAGGGTCCATCCGCTTGCCGGTGACGCGGTCGGTGTATCGGTCCTTCGGGGCGACCGAGCGGAGATAGAACAGCGCGAAGCCGAACGGCGGATGCATGAACGAGGTCTGCATGTTGACGCCGAGAATGACGCCGAACCAGATCAGGTCGATGCCGAGATGCTCGGCGGCAGGTCCGAGCAGCGGGATCACGATGAAGGCCAGTTCGAAGAAGTCGAGGAAGAAGGCCAGCACGAACACGAACGCGTTGACGAAGATCAGGAAACCGACCTGGCCGCCGGGCAGCGAGGTGAGCAGGTGCTCGACCCAGACGTGCCCGTTGACGCCGTAGAAGGTGAGCGAGAAGACGCGGGCGCCGACCAGGATGAACACGACGAAAGCGGACAGCTTGGCCGTCGATTCCGTGGCCTGCCGGATCAGGTCCCAGCTCAGCCGCCGCTTCGCAGCACCGAGGATGAGGGCGCCGGCGGCGCCCATCGCGCCGCCTTCGGTCGGGGTCGCGATGCCGATGAAGATCGTGCCGAGCACCAGGAAGATCAGGAAGAGCGGCGGCACCATGACGAAGGTGGTCTGCTGCGCCATCTTGGACAGGAAACGGAAGCCGGTGAGCTTGTCGATAACCCAGTTCAGCACGGCGACGGCGAACGCGAAGATGATGCCGTAGAACATGCTGAGCACGACGTAATCGGCGCCGTGCGTCTCCGAATGGCGCATCATGAACCAGCCGAACACGCAGCTCGCGATGAAGAGCACACCGAGCGAGCGGAGGCCACGATCGCCACTCTCCTCGCGAAAGCCGATGGCCTCCTTTGGCAGGCCCGGGACGGCCTTCGGGAAGATCACGCTGACGAGGAAGGCGTAGAGGGCGTAGAGGCCCGCGAGCACGAGGCCCGGGATGAAGGCGCCCTCGTACATGTCGCCGACGGACTTGCCGAGCTGGTCTGCCATCACGATCAGGACGAGCGAGGGCGGAATGATCTGCGCGAGCGTGCCCGAAGCGGCGATGATGCCCGTCGCCACGCGCCGGTCGTAGCCATAGCGCAGCATGATGGGCAGCGAAATCAGTCCCATCGAGATCACGGAAGCGGCGACCACGCCCGTCGTTGCGGCGAGCAGCGCGCCGACGAACACCACCGCGTAGGCGAGGCCGCCGCGGATGGTTCCGAACAATTGGCCGATGGTGTCGAGCAGGTCCTCGGCCATGCCTGACCGCTCCAGCACCAGTCCCATGAAGGTGAAGAACGGGATGGCGAGCAGCGTGTCGTTGTTCATCACCCCGTAGACGCGCTCGGGAAGGGCCTGGAGGAAGTCCGGGTGGAATTGGCCGAGCTCGACGCCGATGATGGCGTAGAACAGGCCGACGGCGCCGAGCGAGAATGCCGCGGGATAGCCCAGCAGCAGCATGACGACCAGCGACGCGAACATGATGGGCGCCATATTGGCGATGATGAATGCGGTCATGACTTCCCCTAAACCGTCGCCAACGGCTATTTCTTCTCGATCGCTCCGACGAGATGCTCGACTTCCGCCTCGAGCGCCGACACCTGGGATTCATGCGGGTCCGGGATCAACCCGCGCATGACCGCGATGCGCTTGATCAGCTCGGAGATGCCTTGAACGAGCAGGAAAGCGAATCCGATCATGATCAGGGATTTGGCGGGCCATTGCGGCAGACCGCCGGCATTGCCGGACTGCTCGTTGATCTCGAACGAGCGCTGGAAGAACGGCACGCCCGTGATGATCATGACGATGCAGAGCGGAATGAGGAAGAACAGGTGACCGATCACGTCGATCAGGTTGCGGACCGGCTTCGGCAGCGCGTTGTTCACGATGTCGATGCGGATGTGCTCGTTGTCGAGCAGCGTCCACGGCGAGCACAGCAGGAACACGATGCTGAACAGCACCCATTGCAGCTCGAGCCATGAATTGGATGACGTGTCGAACGTCTTGCGGACGATCGCATTGACCGCGGAGATGATGACGGCGGCCACGATCAGCCACGCCAAGCGTTTGCCCGTCCAGCGTGTGAACGCGTCGATTCCTCGGCTCAGCTTCAGGAGCGCTTGCAACGACGGATCCTCCCGATCGTGCCCCGGCCGTCTTGACTGCCGAAGCGGGCGCGTGGCTTGTCTCGCCGCGCAGGCATGAGGCTGTCGCACCAAACCAGCGGCCATGCCGCCCGTCAATTGGAAGTTTGTTGAGAGTTAAGGGGAATAAGGCCGCAGCCGATGGTGTCAGCCGCCGGTGACGCTCATGTGCCTGGAGACGCTGGGACGGTCGTGGCGGCGGTCGATGATGAAATCGTGGCCCTTGGGTTTCAAGCCGATGGCGCGGTCGATCGCATCCGCAAGCAGCATGTCGTCATCGGATGCACGCAGAGGTTTGCGCAAATCGGAGGCATCCTCGTGGCCGAGGCAGGTGTGCAGCGTTCCCGTACAGGTAATGCGAACCCGGTTGCAGGATTCACAGAAATTATGCGTCATCGGCGTGATGAAGCCGAGCTTGCCGCCGGTCTCGGTGACGCTGACATAGCGGGCCGGACCTCCGGTGCTCTCCGCCAAATCCGTCAGCGTGAATTGCTGGGCGAGGCGCGCGCGCACCAGCGAGAGCGGCAGATACTGGTCGATGCGGCCCGAGCCGATCTCGCCCATCGGCATGACCTCGATCAGCGTCAGGCCCATGCCCTTGCCGTGGGCCCAGCGCATCAGGTCGGGAAGCTCGTCCTCGTTGAGGTTCTTCAGTGCCACCGCGTTGATCTTCACGGCAAGTCCTGCGGCGCGCGCGGCCTCGATGCCTTCCAGCACCTTGTCGATCTCGCCCCAGCGGGTGATCTCGCGAAACTTCTTGGGATCGAGCGTATCGAGCGAGACGTTGATGCGGCGCACGCCACAATCGGCGAGCTCGCTTGCGTGTTTCGCAAGCTGGGTGCCGTTGGTGGTCAGCGTCAGCTCGTTCAGGGCGCCGCTCGACAGATGCCGCGACAGCGAACGGACCAGCGTCATCACGTTGCGCCGGACCAGCGGCTCGCCACCGGTGAGCCGCAGCTTCTTGACGCCCTTGGCGATGAAGGCCGAGCAGAGCCGGTCGAGCTCCTCCAGCGTCAACAGGTTCGCCTTGGGCAGGAACGTCATGTCTTCCGACATGCAGTAGAAGCAGCGGAGGTCGCAGCGGTCGGTGACCGAAACGCGCAAATAGCTGATGGTCCGCCCGAACGGATCGGTCATCGGGGTGGACAGCGCGGCGGATCCGTTCATGCGAGAGGCCTTGTCACTGACGGCGACGGGCGCACCTTGGCTTCGGCGGTGCTCGGCACCCAATCTAAGCATCGGACGCGACGAGGACAATCGGGTGGTATACGTAGATCAGCGCCTGCCGGCGTTCGGATCGGGGAACGGTGAGCCCGCGGCCGTTGCGGCCTCAGCCGGTGCCGCAGCAGGCGCCGCGGCGGCCGGTTTGGGCTTCCTGGGCCGGTGCGGCTTGCGGATCGGTTTCGGCGGGGTGGCCGGCTGGAGTTCCGCAACCACCGGATTCGGGTCGGTGACCACCGAGGCCGGGGTGGTGAAATCCCCGGGATTCTTGATCACGTTCACCGGGACGCTCGCCGGCTGGTACTTGGGCAGCGCGAAAGCGACCGTAAACGGGGCCTCGGGTGCGGGAACCGAGACGGAGCAGGGTGTCTTGCAGCCCGGCCCGAGCGAGGTGGTGGCGTCGGCACCTGGCGGGTTGGATTCGATTCGGACCTGGACGGTCGGCGGGGCCGATTTGAACATGTCCCAGGACATCGAGGAGCAGCCCCCAAGACTTGCCGCTCCCAATAGACTCGCTCCGGCTAACGCAACCGCGATGACACGACGCATGACCTATCCACTTCAACTGCGACGAACCGCCACATAACCCCGCGCGGACTTTAGGAGCGTCGTCCGGGGCAGGGCAACCGGCGGGCTGCGCATAAATAATGAATGGTTAAGGGATATTTCGCGGAATAACGACGCTATATCAATAGCTTGGTAGAGCTATGCCGTCATCAGGCTGCTGGCGGCGGCTGGCAGGTCACGCATGTGATGGATCAGCCGGTCCGGCTTCAGGTCGGCGATCGGCACGTCGGTGTAGCCAAAACTGACCCCGATCACCGGCACTCCGGCCCGGCGGGCCACCCCGACATCGGTTCCGGCATCGCCGACCATGATGCTGGCTTTGACCGCTCCGCCGGCGCGCGCCACCGTTTCACGAAAGATGGTCGGGTCGGGCTTCTGGACGCCAAAGGTGTCCGCGCCGCAGATCGCCGCGAAGCGGCGACTGAGGTCGAGCTGGTCCAGCAACCGCTTCGACAGCCATTCCAGCTTGTTGGTGCAGACGGCGAGGCGATGGCCCTGCGCTGAAAAATGGTCAAGCGCGGCCTCGAGCCCCTCGAAGGGGCGGGATTCGACCGCGATATGATCGGCGTAATAGGCGATGAAATCCGCGGTCATCCGGTCCATGTCGGCGGGGGTGACCGTGCGGCCCTCGGCCTCCAGCCCCCGCTCGATCAGCTTGCGGGCGCCGGCGCCGATCATGTTGCGGGCCGAGGCCATCGGCACGGGCGGCAGCCCTTCGCGGTCGAGCACGTGATTCAGCGCGGTGATCAGGTCGGGCGCCGTATCCACAAGCGTGCCGTCGAGATCGAAGACGATGGTGTGAGGGGAGGTCATGGTCCAAGCGCTACCGGCCCGGCAAGGTCAGTGCAAGGGGCGGCGCCATAAGATCAGCTTATAGCCTGGTTCCCCAGACACTGTTCTCCGGCGGAAAACGAGGCTACATAGGCCGCCGAAAGCGGCCGGGATCGGCGGCACATTCGAGACTTCAGAGGCAGGCGCAAACGTGAATATGGACCAGTTGAAGCGACAGGCCGCGGCGCGCGCGCTCGAGGAGGTGCGGGACGGCATGCAGCTCGGGCTCGGCACCGGCTCGACCGCCAAGCATTTCGTCGAGCTGCTCGGCGAGCGCGTCGCCGCCGGGCTCAAGGTGATCGGCGTGCCGACCTCCGAGGCGACTCGCCTCGATGCGACGCGGTGCGGCGTGCCGCTGACCACGCTCGACGAGATCGACCATCTCGACATCACCATCGACGGCGCCGACGAAATCGATCCCGCGCTCAACCTGATCAAGGGCGGCGGCGGCGCGCTGCTGCGCGAGAAGATCGTGGCAGCGGCCTCGGATCGCATGATCGTGATTGCAGATGACACCAAATGGGTGCCGACGCTCGGCAAATTTCCGCTGCCGATCGAGGTCATTCCGTTCGGCCTTGGCGCAACACGCCGTGCGATCGAGAAGGCATTTGCCGAGTGCGGCGTTTCCGGGCAAATGGCGGTCCGCAAGGCCAAGGGCGGGGACAAGGATGGCCACGTTTTCGTCACCGACGGCGGCCACTGGATCGTCGATGCCCAGCTCGGACAGATCGGGGATCCTGCCGGCCTCGCCAGCGCGTTGAGCGCGATCCCCGGCGTGGTCGAGCATGGGTTGTTCATCGGCTTGGCCAGCTCGGCTGTTCTGGCGGGCGGCGAGGGAATTCGCGTGATTGAACGGCGTAAGCCGAAAGGAGACTAGGAATGAAGAGCGTTTTGAAGATTTTGCCGGCTGCGACCCTCGCTGTGGGACTGGCCCTCTCGGTCGTCCCGGCCGCCGCGCAGCAGGCGGCGCCGAAGGCTGGCGCCGCACCCGCCCAGCCGAAGG
>NZ_AJQF01000008.1:0-1663 GCF_000261705.1 Bradyrhizobium genomosp. III
GCCAGGGAAATTCTGCAGATCAAGAATGCCACCGCGATGTATCAAGGCGCGGTGCCGGGCCTGGTCGAGAAGACCAAGATCGCGCTGATCCAGCAGAATCTCAACTACCAGAAGGATCTCAACGAGGTTGCCGGCGTCGTCGCCCAGCAGCTCAACGGCCGCCAGAACGAGATTGGCGACGGAATGGCGCAGATCTATGCCAGCGAGTTCACCGAGCAGGAGCTGAAGGATCTCGTCACCTTCTACAAGTCGCCGCTGGGCAAGAAGCTGATCGACGCCGAGCCGCGCGCCATCGGCCTGTCCATGGCCTTCATGAACTCCTGGGCCCAGAACTTCTCCGAGACCGTGATGGGAGCCTTCCGCGCCGAGATGCGCAAGCGTGGCAAGGAGATCTGACAGACACTATCTGATCAGGACTTCCTGACAGGGGTCGGAGTGGACAATGGCTGAATTCGACGTCGACCTCTTCGTCATCGGTGGCGGCTCGGGCGGCGTGCGTGCCGCCCGCATCGCGGCCGGTTACGGCGCCCGCGTGACGATCGCGGAGGAGTACCGCATGGGCGGGACCTGCGTGATCCGCGGCTGCGTGCCGAAGAAGCTGTTCGTGATCGGCTCGCATTTTCGCCAAGAGCTCGAGGACGCCGCAGGTTTCGGCTGGACCGTTCCGCCCGCCAGCTTCGACTGGCCGACGCTGATCGCCAACAAGGACAAGGAGATCGCGCGGCTGGAGGCGGCCTACACCGCCAATGTCGAGAAGTCGGGCGCGCAGATCGTCAAGAGCCGGGCGGTGATCGAGGACAAGCACACCGTCCGCCTGCTCGAAAACGACCGCAAGATCACCGCAAGATACATCCTGATCGCCACCGGCGGCGCGCCCAACCACGGCGCGTCGATTCCCGGCATCGAGCACGTGATCTCCTCCAACGAAGCGTTCCACCTGAAGAAGCTGCCGAAGCGGATCGTGATCCAGGGCGGCGGCTACATCGCGCTGGAATTCGCCGGCATCTTCGCCGGATTCGGCTCCGACGTCACCGTGATCTATCGCGGCGACAACATCCTTCGCGGGTTTGACGAGGATGTTCGCACCCACGTTCGTGCCGAGATGGAGAAGCAGGGCATCACCATTCTCACCGGCTGCACGGTGAGCAAGGTCGATCGCCACGGCGAGGAGTTCACCACGCATTTGTCGAACGGATCGAGCATCGCCTCGGAGCAGGTGATGTTCGCGATCGGCCGCCATCCGGCGGTGGCCAATCTCGGCCTCGAGAATGCCGGCGTCGCCATCAACCCGAACAATGGCGGCATCGCGGTCGATCATTTCTCCAGGAGCTCGGTCGACAGCATCTACGCGATCGGCGACGTCACCCATCGCTTCAACCTGACGCCGGTCGCGATCCGCGAGGGCCACGCCTTCGCCGACACCGTGTTCGGCAAGCGCGAGGTGAAGGTCGACCACGCCAACATCCCGACCGCCGTGTTCTCGCAGCCGGAGGTCGGCACCGTTGGTCTCACCGAGACTGAAGCGCGCGCGCAGTTCAGTCACGTCGACATCTACAAGACCTCGTTCCGCCCGATCAAGGCGACGATGTCCGGCCGCGACACCCGCGTGCTGATGAAGCTCGTGGTCGACGGCTCGACCGATCGCGTGCTCGGCTGCCACATC
>NZ_AJQF01000009.1:0-22296 GCF_000261705.1 Bradyrhizobium genomosp. III
GTCGCGATCGCGGTGAAGATGAAGGCGACCAAGGCCGATTTCGACGCGACGATCGCGCTGCATCCGACGGCGGCCGAAGAGCTCGTCACCATGCGCACCCCGACCGCGCGCCACGTGCGCCAGGCCGCGGAGTAGGCCTCACTTGCGAAGTCACTTCACTCGGTTTCGGTGATCTTTCCCTTGCCTTCGCAGGCCTCGCATTTGACCGGGTAGACTTTGCGGCCCGGCGCCGCCTTGATGGACAGAGGAAAGCCCGTTCCGCTGCACGCCGGGCAGGTCCGCTCTTTGATTTTCGGGGCCATGGTCGTTCCTTTCCGACAGCTTCATACATTCTCAGATCAATGCAGCGTTTCGGCCGCGGCTTCGTCGATTGCGGCCATCAAATCGGCCGTATCCGACTGTTGGATCATATGACCCGCTCTCGCGACGCGTCGCATCTTGCTGTGCCTGATTTCCTCATGGAGGCGACCGGACTGTTCGTCGATGTCGATGAAGCGCCCCTGCGGCGGGTTCTCGCGTTGAGCCTTGTCGGCGAGCTTTCGATTGACGACCGCAGCCGTGGCCATCAAGGCGACAGGCGCGGCAATCGCGGACGCGACCGGATTTTCTGCAAGAACGCGAAGGCTCGTGGCCGCCAAAGATGGCGAACGTTTCTTCAGTATGCGCATCTGAAAACTTTCGATGAAGATATTGGAAGGGAAGAAAGGGAGCGTACGCCCATGGCCTGATCTCGGGGACGCATGCATCCATGGGCAGACGCAACAGGAGAGGCCGCGATATGTTCCTAAGTCCCACGGATTGGTACGGCAGGAAGACTGTCACTCAAACGGAAGCCCCGCCGGAGCATCGTTCATCGGCACGTGAAGTGTGGTCGGGGTATGGCCACGGGCCGGATGCCGGGAACGTATTTTCGGCGCCGCGCTCTGGTGAATGGCGATTGAGACCCCACATTGAATGTATCGCTAGCACAACACACGACAGGCGCTAGTGGCCGAGAGACGTTACAGCGCTCCCGCCGAAACAGGAGGCGCGCATTGAACGTTTTGCAATATCCCCTGCATCTTTGTCGCAAGTTTGAACGCCGCTGGAGCGCGAAGGTGGTTCAGGACGACGGCGAAATGACCGCGTCGCAAGCGACGGTCGGCTGCGCCGTGTGCGGGCGGCTCGCTGCGGCCCCGGTGCACTCGACCTACTTGCCCATAGGCAAGTTCGTCTATCAATGGCGGTGTACTGTGTGCCGAAACTCCTGGCAGACTTCTGCCGATCCCGCGAGCGGCACGGAGATCCAGGTCAGTCGGTCCGGGCATCTTCGGGAGAATGCCGGACGCTGTCTGACCCTGGAAGGCACCGCTCCCAGCGACGCGGCGCGCAAGCGGTACAGGCGGATGGGCGATGCTTGGCTCGCTCTCGCGGAAACTGAGGATTGGCTCGACGGCGCGGTCCCGCCGGTCCTGCGCCCTAAAAAGGCGCAGGCTTGATCGACCTCGACTCTCCCAAGGCAGAGAATCGCAGCCGCATCCATCAGGCGGGTTCACTTGCCGAGCGTCTGGCGGCCGATGCACTGAGATTGCGCGAACAGGCCGCGCGCCTTGAACCCGGTGCAGAGCGCGACGCGCTTTTGAACAAAGCGCACCGCAACAAGATGGCTGTCGATATCAATGCCTGTCTGACCTTTCCGGGGCGCCGGGTCCCGGAATAGCCAACGGGACCTTCTACGCTCGGTCGTACAAATATCCGACCGGCTTGCCTTCGGTCCGCAGGGGACGCATGTCCTTCTGTGTGATGATCTGGCCGGCGAGACCGTCGATCTCGTCGCGCTGCGTCGGCGTCCAGCCGCGAAGGTCGTCGATACCCCTGAGAAGGCCGAGCCGGAGCACCTGCGTGTTCTCGCCGACCGCAATGAGGCTGATCGAGCTCTTGCCTGCGGTCACGACGTCGCCGGCCGCGAGCTCGAAGGTCTCGCCCGCCTTGGTCCTGAATTCGGCCGTGCCGCGAATGACGCGGTGGATCACCACCTCGCCCTTGGCGAACGAGGCGGCATCCGCGGATGCCAATGTACTCTTCGGCAGAAGCGACCCGCCGCGCGGGTCGGTTGCGATGATGTGGCCGGTGACGAGCTGGCCGCTCGGCGCCTCGATGCCGATATCGCGCACGTAAACCGGCAGCGCTGACTTGATCGAGCCGTCGCAAAGCGGCTTGAACAACGCATCCAGCGCCAGCGGATCCTGAAGCCAGAAGCCGGCATTGGCCGGGCGATCGTGCAGCGGATGGCTCCAGGCCACGCGCGGCGTTTCGGCTTCGTTGATCTGATCGGGACCGACGATGGTGGGATTCGGAAAGGTGGTGGGATCGGTGATGAAGGCTTCGAGGAATTTGCCCGAATAGCCCATCGAGACCGGATCCGGTACCACCGTCTGCGGCGTCTTCAAATTCTCTTCGGTCGTCAGGCCCGACCAGGTGTAGAACAACTGGCGATGCACGATCGCGCTTTGCAGCATCGCCGCGCCGGGGCCGACATTGTAGAAGCGCCCGTCATAGTCGAAGGTGAAAGCGCCCGAGGTGACCAGCACGAGCTGAAAGCCGCCGGGCGGCAGATGCAGATGGAAGTCGGTGGGACCGGTGTCGGGACGGTAGATCGGCAGATTGGTCGCGACTTCGTGCAGCAGGAAGGTCTCGTTGTTGGCGTGAAAGCCTTCATTGGCGCGATTGTAGAGCGCTTGCGGACGATACGTCGCCTCGAACTTCGCATTCCGGTCGCGATCGATTGCGACGAAGTCCTGGGTGTTGAGGCGGAGCGGCGCGCCATTCGGATGGGTGAGGCCGGTCGTCTTGAGATCGCCCGCAGCATGCACGTTCATGACGTTCTCCGCTCTGCGCCGTTGCTTCGCTTGCACCGTCATTGCGAATTTTGGGCCAGTTGGTTTGCGAAGGAGCAAGCCGGCCTGGCGCCGCGATGCCGGCGTGCCCGTTCGGGAAAAATCCGGTGGCTGCACGGAGGGTTAGATCGACGGCTTGTCCTGATGGGTCGGACGCGTACCAGGGACGCGCACTTTCGGCGTAGCGAGGGGGCTGTCTAATTTGTCGGCAGGCGCGAGTGCGCGTGCAGCGGCGGCGGTGCCGGATCGGCCCGATGGCGCTTCGGGATTCAGCGAAAACGTCGCGACCGGGCAGGGCGGTGATTGACAGAATGTTCATGTTTTGTTCTTATGCTGCGACCGAGATGGAGGCCGCCATGGACAACCGCATCAACGAAATCCGCAGAACCATCAGAGCGCTCCGCGTGAGCATGCGCGAAGCGGAAGCGATCATGCATGAGCAGATCAACCGCGACGAGGATTGCAGCTTCGTGGCGCAGGAAGTCATCAAGATGCGCTCGGTCATGAGCCTGCTCGTGAAGGAGCGGATCGCGCTCGGCGATGACGAGCCGATCCTCGTGAACAATTTCTTCATCCCGCGGCGCCGGCCGACGCGAAAGCCGGTCGCGGCTCTTTCCCCGACCGTGGATTCCGTGTTCCGTCCGCGCGTGGTGGCGCGGGTTTGACGAAGAGGCCAGCTCAATCAAAGGCGTGAGGCGCGGCCCGATCCGGCTTGCCGGCCGGGCTGTCAGCCCACTTTGCCATCTCCATGGTCCGTGCGTCGACGCCCTCGCACCAGAAGCAGCTTGGCCGCGCGCGGCCGTTCTCGGACAGGATCGGGACCAGGCTGTGGCCGCAACCGGCGCACCAGGCGATGTCAGTCATGCATTCCCCCACGGCGTAGCAAATTCAGAAATGACGTTCTCGTCCGCGAAGCTTGCGCGGGCGCTATGACGGCGCTGGAGCGCTGCGCCCGATGGGCGCGCTCGTCCCTGAAGTCGTCGATGTCGCGATCCATCGTGACACGGCCGCGATGTCGTCGCCGCTTTCGCGATAGGCGCGAAGCTGGAATTCGGCCGAGCTGCCGCGGTCGACAATGGTGCGGCAATGCTCGATCTCGGCGATGCAGCCCAGGGCGTCGGCGTCCCCGGCGGTGTCGTCGATGATTCGGGAGAGCATCTCGGAGATCGTGACCGGTCCGTCTCTGGAGCCGAAGATGCAATCGGTGCCGTAGCGCTGGGCGCGCCATTTGTTCTCCACCGCAATTGCGCGTTCGACCGCGGTGACCCCTTTGGACAGATCCGGTCGCAGATAGAGGTGGCGCGTCAGGCAGCGATAGAGCGAGGCGATGGCGACGGCGTCGTCGACGAAGGTGCAGGTGTCGGGCGCCCGAAGCTCGAGGGTCGGATGCCGCATTGACGGGCGCATCGCCCACCAGATGTGGCTCTCGTCGGGAATCACGCCGGAGCGCTGCAACGCGCCGACATAATCGTCGTAATCCTGCCTGCTCTCGAACAGTTCGGGCAGGCCGGTGCGCGGCAGCTCGGAATAGGCGGCAAGCCGGTAGCCCTTCAGTCCGGTCTTGTGCGAATTCCAGAACGGGGAGGACGCGGACAGCGCGATGAACAGCGGCAGATGCGGCAGCATCGCCCGCATCACCGCCATGCGCTTCTCAGGATCGGGCAACTGGACGTGCACATGCATGCCGCACATCATGTTGCGATGGCCGATGCTGCGCAGATCCTCGATCATCTCCTCATAGCGCGGTTTCGGGCTCGGCTGCGACATGCGCCAGACCGCGGTCGGGTGCGTGCCGCAGGCCATGATCACGAAACCATATTGCGCGGCGACGTTCGCGACTTCGCGCCGCAGGAAGCGAAGCTCTTCGCGGGCGTCGTTGACGTCGACGTGGACGTTGGTGGCGACCTCGAGCTGGGATTGCAGCATCTCCCGCATGGCCTGGCCGCCGGTCGACCAGTTCGCCGACTCGAAGAGCTCGTTGGGCGTTTCGATCGCAACGTCGAACGTGCGCCGATCGGCCAGGAAGTATTCCTCCTCGATTCCGAAGGAATATTCAGCCGCCTTGTCGCCGCCGCCAGCGGAGCGAATCACGAGATTCTGCTTGTCGCCCGAGGAATCCAGGCGAAGCAGTTTCAAAACGTCTGAAGCAAATGTCATATCCCACCCGGCAAAGATCACCTGCGGGCACTAATCCTTCTGGTAGGGGCGGGTTCCCTGTCGGCGCTACTGCAAATTGTCGCGTCGAACGGAACAATCTTCACGTTTTCGGACGCGCGCGCGATCAGCGCGTGATTTGGCGGCACTTCGGTCCAGTCCGATTCCTTGTCGAAGGGTTCGGACACGACGATGACCTGGCCGCCGTCCTCGCGGTAATAGAGCGTATTTGCGGCGTCGTTGACCGCAACTCGAAACGCATAGAGATCCCGGCCGTTGGCGATCGCACTGGTGAAGCGCAGCCGTTCGCGCAGCTGGCCTTCATTGACGAGGCCGACGAGGGCTTGCAGCACGCGCCGCGTCGCTCGAAGCGGATCGCCGTCGAGGCCGGCGCCCATCATCGCCAGGAACACGGCTTCCGAGTCGGTCGTGCCCAGCCGCGACGGATAATAGGCATCGGGGATCAGCGCCTCGACCTTCCGCCGCAGCCGATTCCAGCTCCCGACGAATCCGTTGTGCATGAACATCCAGTGGCCGCAGGCAAAGGGATGGCAATTCTGCCGCGTCACCGCCGTGCCGGTGGCGGCGCGCACATGGGCAAAGAACAAATGCGAGCGCAGATGCCGGCAGAGGTAGCGCAGGTTTTCGTCCGACCAGGCAGGGCGGGTCTCGCGATAAAGGCCGGGCTCCGGATGCTCGCCGTACCAGCCGAGACCAAAGCCGTCGCCATTCGAGCCCGCCGTGGATTGCAGCGAGCGGATGCTTTGCGCGACCAGCGAATGTTCGGGCTCGGTGACATAGGGCTCAAACGAGGTGGTCTCGCCTCGGTATGCGATCCAGCGGCACATGGGGTTCCTGTGAGGCGGCGGATGGGTCGTGAGCTGCACTAACCGACGTGCCGGCCTCGTGGTTCCCGGCGCCAAGCAGCGATCACGACCAGAGGCGGCTTCAGTGTTACGATGCGGCAATTCGAAATTGGAGGCTGCGATGAACGATCAAGCCGTATTGGCCGCGCTTCAGCGTCATTGGGACGCCTCGGATGCCAATGATTTCGAGGTCGAGCACGATATCTATCGCGAGGACGCAGTGCTCGACTATCCGCAGTCGGGCGAGCGCATCCGCGGTCGCAGGAACATTCAGGAGAGCAGGTTCGTGCAGCCGAACCAGAAGCGCTTCACGGTTCGGCGGATCGTTGGCGGCGGCGATCTCTGGGTCAGTGAATTCGTGCTGAGCTATGACGGGGTGCCGTCTCATGTCGTGAGCATCATGGAATTCCACGACGGACTGGTGACGCGCGAGACGCAATATTTCGGCGACCGCTTCGATCCCGCGCCATCCCGTGCGCATCTGGTCGAGCCGGTAGGGTGAGACGCGTTGATGCAGGTGCGCGACGAAATGGTGGCCTCTTGCCTCGGACGCAGCGCAGCGCCGACTTAGCGGTGCGCAGCGCGTCCGGAACACGATGCCCGACCACGGAACCGATGCGGCGGCTGGTCGCAGCCGTGCCGCCTTGATTCCGACAGGCCCACCTTTATCTCTGACACGAACAAGAATCCGGGCCCCTCTGGCGAGGACGCCGACGACGTCGGCAAACCTCGTGATGTCGGATGACCTGTCCCGCGCGAATGCGATGGATCGGCCGATCGTCGGGCCTCTGTACGTTCTCTCCGACCATTCGTCCCCATCGCAGCTCCGTGCGGTCATTTCGCAAGTTAAGGGAGCAACGATGTCTGACGCCAAATCCTCAAATCCCATCGAGATCGAGATCACGGAACCGTCCCGCCTGAACGAGCAGGCCGCGGCCGCGTTGGTAATCGTGGGCGCGCTGGTCGCGGTTGCCGACCGGCGCGTTTCGGCGGTCGAGCGCGACGAGGTGATCCGCTTCATCAGGGATCGCAAGCTGGCGCCGCACATTTCGGAAGAACGGCTCTACGCGATGTTCGACGAACTGGCCGAACGGCTCGAGGAGCCGGATTTTGCCAATGTCGTGATCGACACGCTGCGGCCGGTTTCGAACCTGCCGCTCTCGTCCCATCTGATGGAGCTGTCGGAGCGCGTGGCTGCGGCGGATGAGGACGTCCATCCTCATGAAGTGCAGGCGATCAAATTGTTGCGCTTGCTGACGCTGGTGCTGCCGCGCGCGAAACCGGTCGTGCCGAGTGCTGCGGGTGCCGAACGGCAGGCTGCCTTGAAGGAGTAAGCATGAGCACAGTTTCGGACGAGCGCACGGCGAAAACCGAGGGCGCCGGTCAGATGGCCGGCGGAGACCCGCGTCTGGACAAGCTCGTCCACCGTTTGCCGCCACGCATGGGCGACACCTTCGCCTATCTGCTCAAGCCGTCCAGCCGCTGGGTGCGAATCCCCTCGGGCACGCTGCTGGTCGTCGGCGGTGTGCTCTCCATCCTGCCGGTGCTCGGCATCTGGATGCTGCCGCTCGGCCTCGCGCTGCTCGCCGAGGACGTGCCTGCGCTGCGCTCGTCGCGTTCGAAGGTCTTCGACTGGATCGAGCGCCGCAAGCCGCATTGGCTCGATCCGTCTGCCCCAAAAAATGATCAAACATGACTGAATTCATCACACCCGAAGCGCTTACGGCCCTCCTTCAAGTCGTCCTGATCGACCTCGTTCTCGCCGGCGACAATGCCGTCGTCATCGGCCTCGCCGCAGCGGGACTGCCGGCCGAGCAGCGCCGTCGCGCCATCATCGTCGGTATCGCCGCCGCCACGGCATTGCGCATCGTCTTCGCCGGCGTCGCGACCCAGTTGCTGCAGGTCATCGGCCTGTTGCTTGCCGGCGGCGTGCTGCTGCTCTGGGTTTGCTGGAAGATGTGGCGCGAGCTGCGCGAGCAGGCGCATGCGCGGCAGCTGGCGTTCGGCCATGGCGGCGGCGCGGATGGTGCGGCCGTGCAGCGAAAGACCTTCGGTCAGGCCGCGGTGCAGATCGTCGCCGCCGACGTCTCGATGTCGCTGGACAACGTGCTCGCGGTCGCGGGCGCCGCGCGCGAGCATCCCTACATTCTCGTCTTCGGGCTGTTGCTGTCGGTCGCGATGATGGGCGTCGCCGCCGATCTGCTTGGCCGGGTGCTCCAGAAGCATCGCTGGGTCGCCTATATCGGCCTCGCCATCATCATTTACGTCGCCTTCGAGATGATCTATCGGGGCTCGCTCGAGCTCGCGCCGGTCATAGCGAGTCTCTGAGGCGACAACTCTTTCCGCAATCCGGAGTAATTCATGACGTCCGAACCCCAAGCACCTTCGGCGCAGGCCGAGCCGCCGCGCCTAGGCCTGTTTGCGCAGCTCATCTTTGGCTCGCGTTGGCTGCAGGTGCCGCTCTATGTCGGCCTGATCGTCGCGCAGGCCGTCTATGTGCTGCTGTTCCTGAAGGAGCTCTGGCATCTGGTCGCGCACTCGTTCGACGCCAGCGAGCAACAGATCATGCTGGTCGTGCTCGGGCTGATCGACGTGGTCATGATCTCGAACCTTCTGATCATGGTGATCGTCGGCGGCTACGAGACCTTCGTTTCCCGCCTGAACCTGACCGGCCATCCCGACGAGCCGGAATGGCTGAGCCATGTCAATGCCAGCGTGCTCAAGATCAAGCTCGCGATGGCGATCATCGGCATCTCCTCGATCTCGCTGCTCAGGACCTTCATCGAGGCCGGCAATCTCGGCACCACGCGCAGCAATTTCACCGAGACCGGCGTGATGTGGCAGGTGCTGATCCATCTGACCTTCATCGTCTCGGCGATCGGCATCGCCTGGGTCGACCGCCTCAGCGAGAGCGGCCATCGCAAGGAGGCCGGCCACGGCTGATGAACCTGGCCGTCCGAAACCTCCCGAGCGGCCAATCCTGAGCCCGCCTGATCGTCCGATCGGCGGGCTCCTTTTTGAGATCGATAAAATTGTCTGCAATCCGCTCAGCCGTGGCAAACCCTGCGGACAAGAACCGCGCGGCCTTAAACCTCGGCTTTGGAACCGGCGTGCATCCTGCCGGCAAAAGGGCAGGGCATCAGCATGTCAATTCTAAGGGAGATCGTCGCCGCGCTCGCGGGAGTCTACGCGCTCCTGTTCGCCTGCGACGCATTGTTCGGGGTCGGCGAGGTACGCTTCGACGACGCCTATTACCGCGCCAGCTTCTACGCGCCGAGGCCGAAGGAATTCCGCTTCGCAGACGGCACCACGCCGGCGGCGCGCGTCAGCGATGCCTTCGCTCAGTTCTCGGCGGGCGAGGCCAAGCCGAACAGGCGCTACTCGTCGCTGACGACGATCGTCCGGTAGGGCCGCTGCTCATTGATCCGCTATCCGCCTGACGTCCGGTTTACCGCCGGCATCGGCCGAGGAGCGGATGGCCTCCGAGGTCGCAGATGGGCCCAGTTGCGGACGTCGGCCCGAGCGCCGCAGGAGGTCCGCTATGGGGCCAAGTCGGACATAGCTTGGCTTGGCCTCCAATCCGATTAATTCAGGGCGAATAGACCAAGCGCAGCGCGAACATCGCGCAAAGTGGTATCTGTTATCTCACGCGCTCGCGCGGTGCCGTGCTTGACGACTTGCAGCACATATCCAGGATCACGAGCCAGTGCGCAGCGACGGTCTCGGATTGGCGCGAGAAGTGCCTGCAGTACGTCCTCCAGACGTTTCTTGACAATGCTGTCGCCCAAACCGCCGCGGATATAGCGTGCCTTCAAATCCTCAACCGTGATGTGATCTTCGTCGAACGCATCCAAGTACGTAAAGACCACGTTGCCTTCGACGCAACCGGGATCAGACGCCTTTAGATGGTTTGGATCAGTAAACATACGCCGTACGGCCTCACGTATCTCATCAGCCGTTGCTGATAGCTGAACAGTATTTCCCTGCGATTTGCTCATCTTGGCTTTGCCGTCGATGCCAGGAAGACGTCCGACGCGAGGAATAAGCGCGTGGGCTTCTGGCAACACGTCAACACCAGCTTGGCGATTGATGCGGCGAACAACCTCATTCGTTTGCTCAACCAATGGCGCTTGATCTTGTCCAACCGGGACAATCGTCGCTTTGAAACCGGTGATGTCTGCGGCCTGGGCGACGGGATAGCAGAGAAAGCCTGCAGGAATATCTCTGTCGAAACCTCGCGCCTGAATTTCGTCCTTGATGGTTGGGTTGCGCTCAAGCCGCGCCACCGTGACAAAGTTCATGTACAGCAGGGTCAAATCGGCCAACGCCGGAAGGTGCGATTGAAGACAGATCGTGCTCTGGTTCGGGTCGATGCCGACAGCGAGGTAGTCTGTCGCGATCTCAAGGACGTTGTCACGCACCCGACTGGGGTTGTGCGCGTTGTCGGTGAGTGCCTGGGTATCCGCCAGCAGCAGGTACTGCCGGTGCGTTGTCTGCAGGGCGACGCGGTTCTTCAACGAACCGACGTAGTGCCCTAGGTGCAACGGTCCGGTTGCTCTGTCGCCGGTCAAGATAACAGGGAGGGTAGCTGATGAATCTTGCATCGCGGTTCTCCAAATTAGGAGCCGCCGGTCAATCGGACTTTTTGATGAAAGCAACCTCGCAAGCCGATGAACGGCGGCGACGGTTGGGTAATGACAAAGCCGTGCCGCTCCTAAGTGGAGCGCCACCACAAGTTCGCGAAAGTGATCACGACGACAGTCATGTGTACGATATTGACGAAACTTCCAAGGAAAGCAAGTCGTCTTGATGTCTCAAATGGGTCACAAGCAGTAGATCACGCTCAAGGCGGTGACTTCCGCTTCACGGTGGCGAGCCGACATTTAGGAGTACACGTCCTGATTCATGCCTACGCCGGCGGCCCGCGACCTCCTGCTTGGCCGCTTGCGCGTCGGCGAAGGCGGCTGTGCGGGAGTCACACGCCTTTCAGCGCCTGCATGGAAACCCGAGCCGCTGCCGGGCACGATCTACAACACCTTGTGTTGCCCGACGGGCAAAACACGCGAGCTCTGGGGCAACCCTCATCACCGAAAATATTCCACTTTACCGAAATTCGGAAACCGCGTATGTGTCGCGGCATCCCGGCCCAATGAAGAGGGGCGTATCGCGATCGTCACGAACGCGGGCCGGGCGGCGGTGGACGTGGGTCACATCGGCGCCAAGGATTCCGCAGGGCGGGCAACCGTGAGCGAAACACCTGGCGCACACGACCGGTGTGATCGGCGTACGGCAAAATCGTGTCGTCCTGGCGCCCGGGGTCTGTGCGCCAAGTCTTGCGGTGATGTGGCGGCCCGACCGGGCACGCGCATCAGTCATCTACAAGGCGACGGGGGCAATAGTGCAACGCTCCCCGGGGAGAGCACGACATAAGCCGTAAGCCCACTGCGCAGGGAAGGCCGGATGTACGGCTTCACCTGTATGCCGCTGTGCAGCTTCTTGTTACGCAGAATTCGCACAGTGGACCGCGGGTGCCAGCCGGCGCCCGGTCTTCCCTGCGCCCTCTTTCAAGTGAGGGTGAAGCGATCAAGCAAAGCTCGGGCGAAATGCGCCGCGAGGATGATCAATCATGTGTGTCATTGAACGAAGGTCTCGTGCCCCGGACGCGGCGCAGCGTCCCTTCGACGATGCGCTGCAGAGCCGGGGCCCATGCATCAACGAGTGCCGTGGCCTGCTGGGTCCCGGCTCTGCGCAGCAGCGTAAGGACGCTGCAGCGCGTCCGGGACACGAGAGAGACGCAGATCGCCACACGCGCCCTCATTGCAAGAAGCCCTTGCACAAGCAATCGAGACTGTCTCCGCGAAGGCATTCCGGAAGCTCGGGCGAAATGCGCCGCGAGGATGCGAAGGCGTGTCTCAGTCCCCCTGGATCCATTCGGCGACGCCTCGCCACAGCGTGTCGCGGTGCTCGGGGCGGAAGAAGCCGAAATGGCCTATTCCTTTGGCGCCGACCTCGGACGGCTTGACGTTGAGCACCTCCGGCTTGATCGCGGTGAACCCGCTCGCGAGCAGCTCGACCGCCGGCCGCGTGGCCCAGGGATCATCTGAGAAGCACAGCGCCCGCAGCTCGCCCTTGAACTTCGCAAAATTCTCCAGCGCCGGCAGCTTGGAATCGAAGAGATAACGGGGGCTCGAGACCCACTCGGCCCATTGCAGGAAGACGCCCTTGGGCAAATCCTCGCCGACGCCGGCCCAGCCGGGGGCATAGCCGAGCGTATGGGCGAGCGGTACGCCAATGAGGTTCATGAAGGCGAAGACGCGGTATTTCTCCGGCGAGGTCATCAGCCGCCAGGTCGCGGCCTGCGAGGCCACGAAGGCGGCGCGCGAGATTTCGCTGTTGTTGGCGATCAGCCCCAGCGCCTGACCGCCGAAGGAATGGCCGACATAGGCCAGCGGCAGGGTGTTGTACCGCTCCCGCATCCAGCTGACCGCGGCGGTGACGTCGAGCGCGGCCCAATCCGACATCGAGGCCCTGAAGCCGACCAGCGATTTCGGCTGGTTGTAGCCGACCATCGCCGGCAGCCGGGAATCGCCGATGCCGCGATAGTCGTAGGTCAGGACCGCGCAGCCGCGATGGGCGAGATAGCAGGCAAAGCCCCGGTAGATCTTGCGCGGAACGGCGGTTGCCGAGTTGATCAGCACGGCATGGCGCTTGGTGCCGCGCGGCAGGAACAGGGTGCCGGCCAGGGCATACCCGTCGGTCGCCGGGAAGTTGATCTCGTCGATGAAAACGTCGTCCAGTGCCGCGTCCATGGGCGCAAGGTATCCTGCCAGTTGCCTCGCCCTCCCAGCAAATGCGAATTTGGCTTTCCCCGCAAGGGTTTGCAGTACCAAATGGATTTACAACTGGCGATGTCGTGCCAGCCTGTGTATAAGGCGGCCCTCGCAACCCCCAGATCAGGTTGCACTTTTTTGCTTCACGGAGAGATTGCGATGTCCGAGCGGTGGACGCCCGAGTCCTGGCGCAGCAAGCCGGTGCTACAGGTGCCCGACTATCCCGACGCCAAGGCTCTGGCGGACGTCGAGGCGCAGCTTGCGACCTTTCCGCCGCTGGTGTTCGCCGGCGAGGCGCGCAACCTGAAGAAGGCGCTGGGGCGCGTTGCGGCCGGCGAGGCCTTCCTGCTGCAGGGCGGCGACTGCGCCGAGAGCTTTGCCGAGCACGGCGCCAACAACATCCGCGATTTCTTCCGCGTGCTGCTGCAGATGGCCGTGGTGTTGACCTACGCCGGCGCGGTGCCGGTGGTGAAGGTCGGGCGCGTTGCCGGCCAGTTCGCAAAGCCGCGCTCCTCGCCGACCGAGAAGATCAATGGCGTCGAGCTGCCGAGCTACCGCGGCGACATCGTCAACGACATCGCTTTCACCAAGGAAGCGCGCGTGCCCGATCCGCAGCGCCAGCTGATGGCCTATCGCCAGTCGGCGGCGACGCTGAACCTGCTCCGCGCCTTCGCCACCGGCGGCTACGCCAATCTCGGCAGCGTGCATCAGTGGATGCTCGGCTTCCTCAAGGATTCGCCGCAGTCCCGCCGCTACAAGGAGCTGGCCGACCGCATCTCGGATGCGCTCAACTTCATGCGCGCCTGCGGCCTCGATCTCGAGGCCCATCCCGAGCTTCGCGCCACCGATTTCTACACCAGCCACGAGGCGCTGCTGCTCGGCTACGAGCAGGCGATGACCCGCGTCGATTCCACCACCGGGGACTGGTACGCGACCTCCGGCCACATGATCTGGATCGGCGACCGCACCCGCCAGCTCGATCACGGCCATATCGAATATTTCCGCGGCATCAAGAACCCGATCGGGCTGAAATGCGGCCCGTCGCTCAAGCCCGACGAGCTGTTGAAGCTGATCGACGTGCTCAATCCCGACAACGAGCCGGGCCGGTTGACGCTGATCGGCCGCTTCGGCTCGGACAAGGTCGGCGAGCATCTGCCGAACATGATCCGCACCGTGAAGCGCGAGGGCAAAGTGGTGGTCTGGTCGTGCGACCCCATGCACGGCAACACCATCACCTCGACCTCGGGCTACAAGACGCGCCCCTTCGACCGGGTTCTGTCTGAGGTGAAGTCTTTCTTCACGATCCATGCCGCCGAAGGCACCCATGCCGGCGGTGTGCATCTGGAGATGACCGGGCAGGACGTCACCGAGTGTATCGGCGGCGCCCGCGCGATCACGGACGAGGACCTCAACGACCGCTATCACACGGTCTGCGATCCCCGCCTCAATGCCGAGCAATCCATCGACATGGCTTTCCTGATCGCCGAGCTCCTCAAGCAGGAACGCGCGGGCAAGGCCACGCCGATGCCGGCCGCAGCGGGGCTCTAGGATCTTGCTGCGGATCTGGAAGGCCACGATCAATTCCCGTAACGGTCTGGCCTTTGCGTTCCGATCGGAGCAGGCCGTCCGCGAGGAGATTTTTGCGCTCCTCGCCTCGCTGCCGCTGGCCTGGTTGATCGGCGCGACCGCGATGCGCGCGGTCGAGCTGGTCTGTTCGGTTGCGTTCGTCCTGACGGTCGAGCTGCTCAACACCGCGATCGAAAAGCTTGCCGACCGGCTGACGATGGATCACGACAAGCAGATCGGGCGGGTCAAGGACATGGGCTCGGCCGCCGTCGGCGTCGCGCTGCTGATGGCCGGCGCGTTCTGGATCATCGCCATCATCGAGCGACTGGGACTTATCTGATCGGAGCGCGGCGGCCATGACCGAACGTCTCAAAGCATTCGCGGTCACGCTCGCCCAGCTCAATCCGACCCTGGGCGACATCGAGGGCAACGCCGCCAAGGCGCGCAATGCGCGCACGCGAGCCATCGCCGACGGCGCCGATCTCGTGCTGTTTCCGGAATTGTTCATCGCCGGCTATCCGCCGGAGGACCTCGTGCAGAAGCCGGCCTTCCAGGCGGCCTGCCGCGCTGCGATCGAGGCACTGGCCCGAGAGACCGCCGATGGCGGGCCGGCCATGCTGGTCGGCACGCCCTGGGTCGAAGACGGCAAACTCTACAATGCCTGCGCGCTGCTCGACGGCGGCCGCATCGCCGCACTTCGCTTCAAATGCAATCTGCCAAACTACGGCGTGTTCGACGAGAAGCGGCTGTTTGCGCGCGGCCCGGCGGCGGGGCCCGTGACTGTGCGCGGCGTGCGCATCGGCGTCCCCATCTGCGAGGACATCTGGCTGGAAGAGTCCGAGGATTACGAGAACGTGGTCGAGACGCTGGCCGAGACCGGCGCCGAGATCATCCTGGTGCCGAACGGCTCGCCTTACGCCCGCGACAAGAACGACGTGCGCCTGTCGGTCGCGGTGGCGCGCGTGACCGAAAGCGCGCTGCCGCTGGTCTATCTCAACCAGGTGTGCGGCCAGGACGAACTGGTGTTCGACGGCGCCTCCTTCGCGCTCAACGGCGATCTTTCGCTCGCGGCGCAATTGCCGTCCTTCGAGGAGAGCATCGTCACGCTGCGCTTCATCCGCAACGGCGACGATTGGCGCTGCACGGGACCGATCGCCGAGCAACCCGAGGGCGACAAGGCCGACTACGCCGCCTGCGTGCTGGGCCTGCGCGACTATGTCGCCAAGAACGGTTTTCCCGGCGTACTGCTCGGCATTTCCGGCGGCATCGACTCGGCTCTCTGCGCGGCGATCGCGGTCGATGCGCTCGGCGCCGATCAGGTGCACGGCGTGATGTTGCCGTATCGCTACACCGCAGCACACTCGATCGCCGATGCGGGCGAGCTCGCCGGCCATCTCGGCATCCGCTATGAGGTGCTGCCGATCGCAGAAGCCGTGACCGGGTTCGAGACCATCCTCTCGGGCCTTTTCAAGAATCTGCCGCCTGATATCACCGAGGAGAACTTACAGGCCCGCAGCCGCGGTACGCTCCTGATGGCGATCTCCAACAAGACCGGGTTGATGGTGGTGACGACAGGCAACAAGTCCGAAATGTCGGTCGGCTACGCCACGCTCTATGGCGACATGAACGGCGGCTTCAACCCGATCAAGGACATCTACAAGACGCAGGTGTTTCGGCTGGCGAGCCTGCGCAACGGCTGGAAGCCCGATGGCGCGCTCGGGCCGGCGGGCGAGGTGATCCCGCCCGACATCATCACACGGCCGCCGAGCGCAGAGCTGCGCGAGAACCAGACCGACCAGGATTCGCTGCCGCCCTATGAGGTGCTCGATGCCATCCTGGAGCGTCTTGTCGAGCGCGAGCAGCCGCTGGATCAGATCATCGCGGCCGGTTTCGATCGCGAAACGGTCACCCGCATCGACCATCTGCTCAACGTCGCCGAATACAAGCGCCGCCAGGCCGCGCCCGGCGTGAAGGTGACGCCGAGGAATTTCGGCCGCGACCGCCGCTATCCCATCACCAACCGCTTTCGCGACAAGGGCGAGGGGCTGCCCGCCGGGGACGAGACGCTGGTCTCGCGCGGCAGCAAGGCGTCGATCGACGCGTTCGAGGGCTGACTTAGAGACTGGGCCTGCCGGCGCTACGACGGGGTTGCGAAGAACAACACCCGAAGCAAGTGCGTGTATTCGGATTCGAGCACCATGATCGACACAAATACCAATACCGCGATCGGCGGCAGCAGGATTGCATAGGCCAAGGCCAGTCGCTCCCAGGCCATGTGCATGAAGACGGCGACGATCAGGCCGGCCTTCAACATCATGAACAGCAGGATCAGCGACCACCTCAGGTAGCCGTGCAGGCCAAAGTAGTCGACGAGGTAGGAGCACGTGCTGAGGACAAACAACCAGCCCCAGACCACGAGGTAGAGCTTGATCGGGTGCTGTTGACCCTTGGCGTGAACGGCTCCTGTTGCGACTGCGCCATGCGCCGGAGCGTGGAGCTGTCCTTCCATATGTATTGTCGCGTTTGTCATGCGCCGACCTCACCAAAGATAGAAGAATGCAAAGATGAATACCCACACGAGATCGACGAAGTGCCAGTACAGGCCCGTGATCTCGACGATCTCGTAATAGCCCTTGCGGCTGGTGAAAAAGCCGCGCCTCTCGACATCGAAGTCTCCCCGCCAGACTTTTCGCGCGATCGCGATCAGGAAGATCACGCCGATCGTCACGTGAGTGCCGTGGAAACCCGTGATCATGAAAAAGCTGGAGCCAAACTGTGCCGCGCCCCATGGATTGCCCCAGGGGCGAACGCCCTCCATGATCAGCTTGGTCCATTCGAACGCCTGCATTCCGACGAATGTTGCGCCAAATGCCGCTGTGACCAGCATCAGGATTGCGGTTCTCACGCGATCGCGGCGGTAGCCGAAATTGACCGCCATCGCCATCGTTCCGCTGCTGCTGATCAGCACGAAGGTCATGATGGCGATCAGGATCAGGGGGATGTGGTTGCCGCCGATATTGAGGGCGAAGACTTCGCTGGGATTCGGCCAGGGCACGGTCGTCGACATGCGCGCCGTCATGTAGGAGAGCAGGAAGCAGCTGAAGATGAAGGTGTCGCTGAGGAGGAAGATCCACATCATGGCCTTGCCCCAGGACACGTTCTTGAAGGCGCGCTGATCGGACGCCCAGTCGGCGGCGATGCCGCGCCAGCCTTCAAGCTCCGCAGTCGATTGGCCCGGATTTGTCAGCACGGTTTCGGCCATCTGGTCACGCCTCCCTAGCTCAGCAATCGGCGACAGATGTCGACGAAATCGTCGGTCCAGCCCGTGAGAAGACCGAGCAGCACAAGCCAGACCAGCAGCAGGAAGTGCCAGTAGATGGCGCACAGCTCCACGCTCAAGCGCATGTCGGCGATCCTGGCGCCACGCCACATCTTGGTCGAGGTTCGGCCCAAAGCCACCAGACCGCCCGTCAGATGCAGCCCGTGCACTGCGGTCAACAGGTAGAAGAAGGAGTTCGCCGGATTGGACGCCACGAAATATCCGGCCGCACCGAGCTGTTGCCAGGCCAGAAGCTGTCCGCCGAGGAAGATCACGGCAGCTGCGCCGCCCGCGAGCAGGCCGATCATGACGCCTTCAGCGTCGTCTCGGCGCGCGGCCACGTAGGACCATTGCAGCGCGATGCTGCTCAGGACCAGGACCCCCGTGTTGAACCACAGCAGCCGCGGCACAGGCAGCGCCCGCCAGTCCACCACGTTCATGCGCATCGAGTAGGCGCTGATGAAGAGGACGAACAATGCGCTCGCGACGGCGAGAAACACGCCAAGTCCGATCTTCGCTGCCGGCCAGGTCATGGCGTCGCCGCCGGGGAAGTCACCGGCCGGACCTTCCTCCAGCCAGGGCCTGGCCGTCAGCCGCTGCTGCGACAGCCACCATCCGGCGACGACCGCGATCACAGCCACGAACAGGATGACGGCACTCACGAAGCAGCTCCTTGAACGACGTGCGTCGCGCGCGGCGGCTGGTTCTGCGGAATGAAGTCCTCCTCGGCGCCGGGTACGCTGTAGTCATAGGCCCAGCGGTAGACGACCGGCAGCTCCTTGCCCCAGTTGCCATGCCCGGGAGGGGTCTCCGGCGTCTGCCATTCCAGCGTCGTCGCCCGCCACGGATTGCCGCCTGAGGCCTCACCTTTGAACAGGCTCCAGGCAAGATTGAACAGGAACACCATCTGGCTGAAGCCGACGGTCAAGGCCACCACGGAGATGAAGGCGTTCAGTGAATGGGCCGAGGACGGGATGAACGACGTATCTCCGAGTTCGAAATACCGGCGCGGAACCCCGAGCAGCCCAAGATAGTGCATGGGGAAGAAGATCAGGTAGGCGCCGAGGAAAGTGACCCAGAAGTGAAACTTGCCGAGTGCGTCATTGTACATTCGCCCCGTGACCTTGGGGTACCAGTGATAAATCGCACCCAGCACGACCATGATCGGCGCCACGCCCATCACCATGTGGAAATGCGCGACTACGAACATGGTGTCGGAGAGGGGCACGTCCACGACGACGTTGCCGAGGAAGAGGCCGGTGAGCCCGCCGTTCACGAAGGTGATGATGAAGCCGAGGGCGAACAGCATCGGCACCCGGAGATGAATGTCGCCGCGCCACAGGGTCAGCACCCAGTTGTAGACCTTGATCGCGGTGGGAATGGCGATGATGAGCGTAGTGGTGGCGAAGAAGTACCCGAATTGCGGGAACATGCCGCTCACATACATGTGGTGCGCCCATACGACGAAGCTGAGCGCGCCGATGGCCACGATTGCCCAGACCATCATGCGGTAGCCGAAGATGTTCTTGCGCGCATGGGTGCTGATCAGATCGGAGACGATGCCGAAGGCGGGCAGGGCGACGATGTAGACCTCGGGATGGCCGAAGAACCAGAACAGGTGCTGGAAGAGCAGCGGGCTGCCGCCACCATATTTCGACAGCTGGCCCATCTCGACCAGCGAGGGCATGAAGAAGCTGGTGCCCAGCAGACGGTCGAGCAGCAGCATGACCGAGGCAACGAAGAGCGCAGGGAATGCCAAGAGCGCCATGACCGTCGCCGTGAAAATCCCCCACACCGTCAGGGGCAGGCGCATCAAGGTCATGCCGCGGGTGCGCGCCTGGAGCACCGTGACCACATAATTCAGCCCGCCCATCGTGAAGCCGATGATGAATAGGATCAGGGACGACATCATGAGAATGATGCCCCAATCCTGCCCGGGCGTTCCGGAGAGGATTGCTTGCGGCGGGTACAGCGTCCAGCCGGCGCCGGTGGGGCCGCCAGGCACGAAGAATGTCGAGGCCAGCACCAGCACTGCGAGCAGATAGACCCAGTAGCTCAGCATGTTCACATAAGGGAAGACCATGTCCCGGGCGCCAACCATCAGCGGGATCAGGTAGTTGCCGAAGCCGCCGAGGAACAACGCGGTGAGCAGGTAGATCACCATGATCATGCCGTGCATGGTGATGAACTGGAGGTACTGGTTGGCATCGATGAAAGAGAACGTGCCGGGGAAACCCAGCTGCAGTCGCATCAGCCACGACAGCACGAGGGCCACCAGCCCGATAGCCGAGGCCGTCAGCGAGTACTGAATGGCGATCACCTTGGCGTCCTGCGAGAAGACATACCGTGTCCACCAGCTCCTCGGATGATAGAGCTCGACATCGGGTACTTCGGCAGGCGGCGCGCCAGCGATCCCTTCATATGGAATATCGACCATAGAGAACCTCCTCGGTCGTTTCCATCGGGGGCGACGAGTTGGTCTCACGCACCCGATTCATCTTCGCGGCGGCGCCTTGCTACTTGCCGCCGGATTGATATGCCGCCTTCACGACGGTGTTTGCCGGCGACAATTCTGCAAACGTCTTCTGTTGCTCCAGCCAAGCGTGATATTCACGCTCTTCGTCGATGATGACCTTGGCCCGCATCTGATAGTGAGCCGCGCCACAAAGCTCCGCACAGAGAACGTCGAACGTTCCGGTTCGGATCGGCGTGATCCAGAAATAAGTCACCATGCCTGGAACCATGTCCATCTTGGCCCGGAATTCGGGCACGTAGAAATCGTGCAGGACATCAACCGAGCGGAGCAGAACCTTGACCGGCTTTCCCAGTTGAAGGTGCAGGTCGCCGTTCTCGATCACGACGTCGTCCCGCGCATGCGGATCGTCGCGATTGAGTCCCATCGGATTGTCGGAAGCGATGTTGCGGACATCGGATGTGCCGAGCCGCCCGTCCTTGCCCGGAAGGCGGAAGCTCCATTGCCATTGCTGGCCCATGACCTCGACCTCGGTGGCGTCCGCAGGCACGGTCACGAACTGATGCCAGACCACGAGGCCAGGCGCCAGCATGGCCGCGACACCGATTCCGGTCCCGACGCTCAGCCACCATTCGAGCTTTTTGTTCTCGGGATTGTAGTCAGCCCGTCTTCCCTCTTTGTGGTGAAAGCGGAAGACGCAATAGGCCATGAAGGCGATTACGGCGACGAAAACAAAGCCCGTGATCCAGAACGTGATGTTGATGGTGTGGTCGATATAGGCCCAGTTCGTGGCGATCGGCGTCCACCACCATGGGCTGTAGAGGTGAAACAGCACCGAGCCGATCGCGACCAGAAGCAGTATCAGTGCGACAGCCATCCTGATCCATCCTTGCCATCAAAGGCTACGGATACGAATCCCAGGGCGGAGCTCATGTCTGTCGCGATGGCTGGCCTTTCTCGGTTGGCACTTATGCCATCGCCGGCCTCTTGCCTCGCCCATTCCACCGGCCGCGAAATCAAGAGAATGTTCGCGACCATCAACTCTAAGGGCGTCTGCTTCTAAAATGATACCAGCCTAACCCGGCGTCAATAGCGCAATGGTAGGTGCCCGACGTGGGGTGATCGCCGTGCTGGCAAGCCGACGAAGCATCTGGCGCGCATGTTGGGTCTGGGTGATGCAACGCACAAATCCGTGCTGGTGCACAATTCACTCAACCGTGAGTGCAGCTTTGCGCCGCAAGCGCTAAACTTTGCGAGGCAGGTCGCGACGGGTTCCGTCCGGCCAGGCTCGTTCGCTGAACCTGAGTTGCCGTACTCGACCCATCGCGTTTCCTGCTCATCAGGCGGACACGCGTGGCTGGAAAGCGCGTGTTATCGAAACCGCGATTTTCAGCACGGGAGGGTCCGTTCATGGCCACTCTGTACTCCCACGACATCATCAGGCGGCACGTATTCGGCGAAGCGGCCTCCTATCCCATTCGCAAGATCAGCCTGTCCGATCTGACCGAGGCCCTGCGCCTGGGTTGGGAAGATTTCCAGGCGATGCCGAGTCACGCGATCGTCGTGTGCGTGATTTATCCCGTTCTCGGTCTCGTCCTGTTCAGGATGGTTCTCGGCTATTCGGTGCTGCCGCTGCTATTTCCACTGGCCGCCGGCTTTGCCTTGATTGGCCCGTTTGCCGCGATCGGTCTCTACGAACTCAGCCGGCGTCGTGAGCGCGGCGAGGAGGTCGCTGCATGGGATGCGGTCAAGGTGCTGCGCGCACCGTCGTTCGGGGCCATGGTAGAACTCGGCGTGCTCCTGCTGGTCCTGTTCGGGGCCTGGATCGGTGTCGCGAACGCAATCTATGTCTCAATCTTCGGTCATGCGGCGGCCGCAAGCATTCCCGACTTCGCAACGCGCGTGCTGACGACACCGGAAGGCTGGTCGCTCATCATCGTCGGTTGCGGCGTCGGCTTCCTGTTTGCGGTTGTGGCTTTGTGTGTCAGCGTCGTGTCGTTTCCGTTGATGCTCGACCGGCATGCGACTGCGATCGACGCGATCCGCACCTCGCTCCGAGCAGTAGCGGCGAACCCGCTTGCGATGGCCGGATGGGGCCTCATCGTCGCGGTGCTACTCGTGATCGGCTCGGTACCGCTCTTCGTCGGTCTCGCTGTCGTTCTGCCGGTGCTTGGCCATGCCACCTGGCACCTCTATCGGCGGGTGGTCGAGC
>NZ_AJQF01000010.1:0-9200 GCF_000261705.1 Bradyrhizobium genomosp. III
CCGCCGCCGCCCACGAAGGGAAGGCGCTACGCAGCGGACTTTCCGGCCAATCTCTTCCCGTGGAGCCGCGAGCGTGAGTGAGACGGGCGATTGCGCCCATTGATTGTTGTCATCATTCGCGAAAGCGGATGATCCAGTACGCCGCGGCGCTGCCGGTGCGAGCCAAGTGTCGACACGGAGTACTGGATGCCCCGCTTGCCGCCTACGCTGAAGCTTCGGCGCGCCAAGATCTCAAACCCCGGCGAAGCCTTGGCGTAGCCGGGTCGCGGGGCATGACAGTTGAGCAAAAGGTGATTTACTTCTGCTGCTGCGGCAGGAAGGTCGGCCCGACCGAGCGGATCGGCTTGCTCTCCGAACTCGATGCTGCCGTGCCGGTATCTGCCGGCGGCGTCGCGGCTGGTGCATTCGCCGTCGTCGGCGCGGGGGCTGCGCCCTTCTTGGCGTTCGCAGGCGTGCCCTTGTTGAGCCGCTGCTGCTGCATCTTCTTGGCGCTCTCCTCGGTGACGATGATATCGCCCTGCTGCTCGGCTGCCGCCTTGTCGTCGGCCGATTTCAGCGCGTCCGCCCAGGTCTGTCCTGCGGCCTTGCAGGAGCAGGACGGGTTGAACTCGCTGCGGAATTTGAAAGCGGTCGGCAGCGCCGTGTAGGGCTGGCCGCTGACCGAGACCGCGGAGTTCATGTCTTCGCCGGGATTGCGATGGGTGTAGAGCACAGCTTCCGCGGCCGGGCAGAGCGCCTTGCAGGTCTTCTCGTCGTCGGGGAAGCGCGCCGGCACCGTTGCAAACGAGACCGGGAAATAGGCGCCGTCGCAGGTGCGCACGCACACGGTGCGGTAGGTGCCGGATGGCGGGCCGAGATCGGACGGCGGCACACCTTGCGGCGCGTTGTTGCCGCCGAACAGATTGCTGAGGAAGTTGCCGCCGCCTTGTGACTGCACGGCGTTGGCATATTGCGGGCCGCAATTGTTCTGCGCCAGCGCAACCAGCACCGAGCGGCGCTGACTGTCGCGCTCCGGGCTGAAGCCGCCGCCGCCGCGCAGGCGCTCGAGATTGCCGGTGATCTGGTCCAGATTGGCGCGCATCTGCTGGATCTGGGTGTTGACCGGTCCGCATTGGGCCGACTGGCCGTTGAACAGCGAGAAGAAGCCGGAGGAATCGCAGCCCATGCGCTTGGCCTGCATGGTGACCCGGTCGAGTTCGGCCTGCTGCTTGGCCTGGGAATCCTGGTAACGGCGGATCTGGTCTTCGCGCGCGGGGTCACCACCGCCGCCGCGGTCCAGCGCCGCGAGCTGGCCTTCCAAACGCACGCACATCGGATTGGGCCCGAGTCCGTTCTGACCGGGCTGAGGCGGCGGTCCGGGCGGACCGGCCTGCGCGAGAGCGCCGGTGACGAGCACGGCCGTGCTCAAGAGCACGGTACAGGCAAGAAGCAAGCGAGCACGGGAGAGGGATAGGAATTCAGGCATATCCGCCATTCTAGCGAGGTCATGGCCCAATGTGACTTGGACGCTGAAGTGACTTGGACGCCGAAGCGACTTGGACGCCGAAGCGACTTGGACGCCGAAGCAATTTGGGCCCCGAAGCGCGCCCTCCCAATAGCCGCTTCCTGCGGCATCGTCACGTCGTTTTGGGGGCCAATGGACCGGGCCTAAGCTGCGCCAGCTCCGAGCGAATTCAGCGCTGGCAAGTGATTGCGACATATTCGTCGCAATGGCCATGGGAGCAGTTTGCGCCGGATTTGGGGACAGAGCCGGTAATTTCGTCGGGGTCGACCCGGCGATAGCTTGATGCCTGGGCAAAATCTCGTGACTGGCAGTAGGTGCGGGCGACGGAGGCGCCGCATTTCTCGCCCTTGGCCAGGCACTGATCGACGCCGTAGCCGTCAGCCTGGTTGGCGATGATGAAGACGCGGGTCTCGGCGCAGGCGCCGGATGTCGCGAGAATCGCGGCGCTGAAAATGAGCGCGGGCAAGGATCGCATGAAAATACCGGGAGGCAAAAAGGAACAATCTGGTTCCAGAATGGACTCAAATAGTTAAGGATCATGAACGATCCCGGCGGCGGCGCGCTTTGCGGACGTAAAACGGCATTTTCGCGGCTCCCTTGACGCGGGGCCGCCTCATAGCCCATATGTGGCCGCATGAACGGTCTCCTCGCCATTTGCGCCATTTGCCGCGAGATTACGAGCTAGCGATTCGCTGGCTGGAGCCGTCTTTTCTCAAAACATTGAGAGCCCTGGACGCCCGGCCAACAGCCGACGGGTATCCATATGGAATTGCGCCTTTACGATACGCTGACGAAGGAAAAACGCATCTTCGCGCCGCTCGATGCGGAGAACGTCCGCATGTATGTCTGCGGGCCGACCGTCTATGACTTCGCCCATATCGGCAATGCGCGGCCGGTGATCGTGTTCGACCTGCTGTTTCGGCTGCTGCGCCACCTCTATGGCGAGGCGTACGTCAAATATGTCCGCAACATCACCGACGTCGACGACAAGATCAACGACCGCGCAGCGCGCGATTTCCCGGGCCTGCCACTGAACGAGGCCATTCGCAAGGTCACCGAGCAGACCGGCAGGCAGTTTCACGCCGACGTCGACGCGCTCGGCGCGCTTCGGCCGAGCGTCGAGCCGCGCGCGACCGAGCATATCGCCGAGATGCGCGAGATCATCGAGCGGCTGATCAAGGGCGGCTTTGCCTATGCCGCCGAGGACCATGTGCTGTTCTCGCCGCAGGCGATGAACGCGGCCAATTCCTCGCTGCCCCGCTACGGTGCGCTGTCGAAGCGATCGCTCGACGAGATGATCGCCGGCGCCCGCGTCGATGTCGCGCCTTACAAGCGCGATGCCACCGATTTCGTGCTGTGGAAGCCGTCCAAGCCGGGCGAGCCGTCATGGCCGTCACCGGCCGGTATCAAGGCCGAGGGGCGTCCGGGCTGGCACATCGAGTGCTCGGCCATGGCCTGGAAGCATCTCGGCGAGCATTTCGACATCCATGGCGGCGGTATCGATCTCGTGTTTCCGCATCACGAGAACGAGGTCGCGCAGACCTGCTGCGCCTTCCACCAGCAGCGCATGGCGAACTATTGGATGCACAACGGCTTCCTGCAGGTCGAAAGCGAGAAGATGTCGAAGAGCCTCGGCAACTTCATCACCATCCATGAGCTGCTCGCGGATTGGCCTGGCGAGGTGCTGCGCCTGAACATGCTCAAGACGCACTACCGCTCGCCGATCGACTGGACCATGAAGTCGCTGGAGGAGAGCGCCAAGACGCTCGACGACTGGTATCGCGTCGCGGCCGACGTCGCACCCGGCGAGCCGGCTGCGTCCGTGGTCGAGCCGCTGCTCGACGATCTCAACACCCCGCTGGCGATCGCGGCGCTGCACAGCCTGCGTGGAGGTGACGTGGGTGCCCTGGCGGGCTCGTTGCGCCTGCTCGGCTTCTTGTCCGAGAGCGCCGCGCAGTGGGAAGGCCGCAAGCAGCAGGCGAGTGGCGTCGACGCCAAGGAGGTCGAGCGCCTGCTCGCAGAGCGGACGGCGGCCCGTAGCCGCAAGGACTTCAAGGAATCCGACCGCATTCGCGATCTGCTTGCTGCAATGGGCGTCGCGATCAAGGACTCCAAGGACGGCACCACCTGGGAGTTTTCGCGATGAAACGGCCCGACACGCCTTTCCCGCGTCACTGGCTCTATTACATCGCGCTGAAGATCGCGCTGCTCGCTGGTGCCGTGGCGCTGGTGCTTAAGCTTTATGGGATGTGGTGAGGACGATGGGACAGACTTTGCCAAAGCCCGGCTTGCGGCCGTTCCTGCCGGCGGACGTGCCAATTCTTGCTGCGATCTTCGCCGCCAGCATCGAGGAGCTGACTGGCGACGACTATAGTGAGGCGCAGCAACAGGCCTGGATGGAGGCGGCGGACAGCGAAGAGTTCGGCAAGCACCTCGCGTCCGACCTGACGCTGATCGCGACGCTCGATGGTTCGCCGGTTGGCTTTGCCTCGCTGCGCGGTACCGACCACATCCGCATGCTCTACGTGCATCCGGCCGTCAGCGGGCAGGGCATCGCAACCCTGCTGGTCGACGCTTTGGAAAAGCTTGCAGGCGGCCGCGGCGCGCAAAACCTCTCGGTCGATGCCAGCGACACCGCGCAGGGTTTTTTCGCCAAGCGCGGCTACGTCGCCATGCAGCGTAACAGCATCACGATTAACGACGAGTGGCTCGCCAACACCACCATGAAGAAGACGCTCGGAGCGCCGCAATGAGCAAGGAGCGCCTTTATCTGTTCGACACCACGCTGCGCGACGGCGCGCAGACCAACGGCGTCGATTTCACGCTGACCGACAAGCAGGTCATCGCCGCGATGCTCGATGACCTCGGCATCGACTATGTCGAAGGCGGCTATCCCGGCGCCAATCCGCTCGACACAGAGTTCTTCGGCAGCAAGCCCAAGCTCGCCCATGCGCGCTTCACCGCGTTCGGCATGACGCGACGGGCCGGACGCTCGGTCTCGAACGATCCCGGCGTGGCCGGGCTTTTGGAAGCGAAGGCCGACGCGATCTGCTTCGTGGCGAAGGCATCCGCCTATCAGGTGCGCGTCGCGCTGGAGACGACGAAGGAAGAAAACCTCGCCTCGATCCGCGACAGCGTCGCGGCCGCGAAGGCCGCCGGTCGCGAGGTCATGCTCGACTGCGAGCATTTCTTCGACGGCTACAAGGAAGATGCGAGCTTCGCGCTCGCCTGCGCCAAGGCCGCCTTCGAGGCCGGCGCGCGCTGGGTGGTGCTGTGCGACACCAATGGCGGCACCATGCCGCACGAGGTCGAGGCCATCGTCACTGAAGTGACGAAACACATCCCTGGCGACCACGTCGGCATCCACGCCCATAACGACACCGAGCAGGCGGTGGCCAATTCTCTCGCCGCGGTGCGGGCAGGCGCGCGGCAGATCCAGGGCACGCTGAACGGCCTTGGCGAGCGCTGCGGCAACGCCAATCTCTGCTCACTGATCCCCACGCTGAAGCTGAAGCCGGAGTTTTCGGACGCCCTCGAGATCGGCGTCACGGCCGAGAAGCTGGCGACGCTTGTCAAGGTCTCGCGCACGCTCGACGACATGCTCAACCGGGTGCCGAACCGGCATGCGGCCTATGTCGGCGAGAGCGCCTTCGTCACCAAGACCGGCATCCATGCGTCCGCGGTGCTGAAGGACCCGCAGACCTACGAGCACGTGCTGCCGGAGACGGTCGGCAACCACCGTAAGGTCCTGGTCTCGGACCAGGCCGGACGTTCCAACGTCATCGCCGAGCTCGACCGCGCCGGCATTCCCTACGAGAAGAGCGATCCGAAGCTGACACGCCTCGTCGAGGAATTGAAGGAGCGCGAGGCGGCCGGCTACGCCTATGAATCCGCCAACGCCTCGTTCGAGCTGTTGGCGCGCCGCACGCTCGGCAAGGTGCCGCATTATTTCGAGGTCGAGCAGTTCGACGTCAATGTCGAGCAGCGCTACAATTCGCATGGCGAACGCGTCACCGTCGCTTTGGCCGTGGTGAAGGTCGACGTCGCCGGCGAGCATCTGATCTCGGCTGCCGAAGGCAACGGTCCCGTCAACGCGCTCGACGTCGCCATGCGCAAGGACCTCGGCAAGTACCAGAGATACATCGAGGGGCTGAAGCTGATCGACTACCGCGTGCGCATCCTCAACGGCGGCACCGGCGCGGTCACGCGCGTCCTGATCGAGAGCGAGGACGAGAACGGCGACAGCTGGACCACGGTCGGCGTCTCCCCCAACATCATCGACGCCTCGTTCCAGGCGCTGATGGATTCGGTGATCTACAAGCTCGTGAAGTCGGGCGCGCCGGCGTAAGCGACGGCGTGGCCACAAACGCCGTCATTGCGAGGGGAGGGAGCACGGCATGATCGACCACATCTCCGTCGGCGTCAGCGATCTCGATCGCGCCGCGAAATTCTACGAGGCAACGCTAGCCGCCCTCGGCCTTTCGCGCCTCGTCACGCGGCCGCGCACGGTCGGTTTCGGCAAGGCCTATCCGGAATTCTGGATCAATCTGCGCGAGGCCATGCCGCGCGTGCCGCCCGAAAGCGGCGTTCATATCTGCCTGCGGGCGAAGACGACAAGCGAGGTCGATGCGTTTCACGCCGCAGCGCTGTCCGCCGGCGGCGCTTCGGACGGTGCGCCCGGCATCCGTCCGCATGATCGCGTGCGCTACTACGCGGCCTTCGTCACCGACCCCGATGGTAACCGGATCGAGGCGGTGACGTTTCCGAGCGAGTAGGACGTCAGAGCTTGCGCGCGACTTCCGGGGCGAGCTTCTTCTCGGCCTCGTCGATCTGGGCTGCGGCCGCCTTCAGCTTCGGCAAGATGTCCTCGACCCGATCGGCCTTGAGGATGTCGACCGAAAGGCCGGCGCGGATGAACTCGGTCTGCCGCATGTGCGACAGCAGCGAGAACAGCGGCTCCCAGAAATTGTCGATGTTGGCGAGCAGCACCGGCTTGGCGTGACGGCCGAGCTGTTTCCAGGTCAATTGCTCGACCAGCTCTTCCAGCGTGCCGACGCCGCCGGGCAGCGCCACGAAGGCGTCGGAGCGCTCGAACATCAAGCGCTTGCGCTCGTGCATGTCGGGGGTGACGATCATCTCCTGCACGCGTGTCAGCGCGTTCTCGCGCATCCGCAGGAATTCCGGGATGATGCCGGTGACGGTGCCGCCGTGATCGAGCACGGAGGTCGCGACCGAGCCCATCAGGCCGAGCGAGCCGCCGCCATAGACGAGCCGGACGTTGTTCTCGGCGAGCGCCTTGCCGAACGCCTTGGCGCCTTCGGTGAAGCGGGGATTGGTTCCGGGGCCGGAGCCGCAATAGACACAGACAGTTTTGATCGTGCTCATTGGTGCCATGATGCATTGCAGCGAAGAGGCGTCAAGCCCAATCGGTGATTCGATACTCCCGGAAATCTACTGGTAAACGACGGCAAACAATCAAAGAATCGCCATCTGGCGGGGTGCGCTGGCATCGGGAAGGCTCTATATGACGTGCGAAAATCGTTAATCGCAGCGACGCCCGCATCCGGCGGGCTTTCAGGCTTTTTGATGGACCAACCTCAATCGTTTGACGGCGCCGACGTTCCCGATCCTCCTCCCGGCGGACCACCGGAGCGAGCGACGCTGATGGGGACGCTGGCGCATCTGTGGCCCTATATCTGGCCGGGCGACCGCTTCGACCTGAAGATGCGCGTGGTGTGGTCGCTTGTGCTGCTGCTCGCTGCCAAGCTGATTACGCTGACGGTGCCGTTCAGCTTCAAATGGGCGACGGACGCGCTGACCGGCGCCAACACGGCGCCGGTGCAGGCGGACAATTGGCACCTCTGGGTGATCGCCTCGCCGCTGTTGCTGACCGTGAGCTACGGTGCGATGCGCATTTTGATGGCGCTGCTGACGCAATGGCGCGACGGCATCTTCGCGCGCGTGGCCATGCATGCGGTGCGCAAGCTCGCCACCATCACCTTCGTCCACATGCACGAGCTGTCGTTGCGTTTCCACCTCGAGCGCAAGACCGGCGGCCTGACGCGCGTGCTCGAGCGCGGGCGCGAGGGCATTGAGGTCATCGTGCGCATGGTGATCCTGCAGCTGATCCCGACCATCGTCGAGGTCTCGCTGCTGATGGCCGTGCTGCTCTGGCAGTTCGACTGGCGTTACGTGGTCGCCACCCTGATCACGGTCACGCTCTACATGTACTACACCTACATCGCGACCGAGTGGCGCATCGGCATCCGCCGCAGGATGAACGATTCCGACACGGAGGCGAACACCAAGGCGATCGACTCGCTGCTCAACTACGAGACCGTGAAGTATTTCAGCGCCGAGGCCCGCGAGGCGCAGCGCTACGACAAGTCGGTCGCGCGCTACGAGGAGGCGAGCGTCCACACCTACACCTCGCTTGCGGTGCTCAACACCGGCCAGGCCGTGATCTTCACGCTGGGGCTGACCGCGACCATGCTGATGTGCGCGATCGGCGTGCGCAACGGCACCAACACGGTCGGCGACTTCGTGCTGGTCAACGCCATGATGATCCAGCTCTACCAGCCGCTGAACTTCATGGGCATGGTCTATCGCGAGATCAAGCAGGCGATCATCGACATCGAGAAGATGTTCGGCGTGATCGGCCGCGAGGCCGAGATCAAGGACGCGCCCGATGCAATGCCGCTGGTCATCTCCGCCGGCACCGTGCGCTTCGAGGACGTGCGCTTCGCCTATGAGCCGACTCGCCCGATCCTCAAGGGCATCAGCTTCGAGGTGCCGGCCGGCAAGACCGTTGCCATCGTCGGCCCGTCGGGCGCAGGCAAGTCGACCATCTCGCGCCTTCTGTTCCGCCTCTATGACGTCTCCGGCGGCAAGATCCTGATCGACGGCCAGGACATCCGCGCGGTGACGCAGGATTCGCTGCGCGCGTCCATTGGCATGGTGCCGCAGGACACCGTGCTGTTCAACGACACCATCCGCTACAACATCCGCTACGGCCGCTGGGACGCCGATGACGCTGAAGTCGAAGAGGCCGCGCAGCTGGCGCAGATCGACCATTTCATCCGCATGGCGCCCAAGGGCTACGAGACCCAGGTCGGCGAGCGCGGGCTCAAACTGTCCGGCGGCGAGAAGCAGCGCGTCGCGATCGCGCGCACCGTCCTGAAAGCGCCGCCGATCCTGGTGCTGGACGAGGCGACCTCGGCGCTGGATACCCATACCGAGCACGAGATCCAGGGCGCGCTCGACCGCGTGGCGAAGAACCGCACCTCGCTGGTGATCGCGCACCGGCTTTCGACCATCGTCGGGGCCGACGAGATCATCGTGCTGGACCAGGGCCGCATTGCCGAGCGGGGGACCCATGGCCAGCTGCTCGCGCATGGCGGTCTCTATGCCAGCATGTGGAACAGGCAGCGTGAGGCCGAGGCGGCACGCGAGAAACTGGCCAAGATGGCCGATACCAGCGAGGCCCCCAACCGGGAGCCGCCGCCGGTCGATGACGCCCTGACGGCGCCTGCGGCAGCGGAGTGACCTTGTCTCCGGTCCCAACTCTGGCCTAAACAGGCCCGCGCGACGACCCGTGCCATTAACCCCGAGCGGCAGATACCGATGTCCATTCTCGATTCGATCCAGCGTCAGATCCCGCCGATCCACAAGGAGGGCTATCCCTTCATCGGCGGGG
>NZ_AJQF01000011.1:0-10603 GCF_000261705.1 Bradyrhizobium genomosp. III
CTTTGGGGTGGATCGGCACGATCCTGACCGTGTGGTGCGCGCTGTTCTTCCGCGACCCCGTCCGTGTGACGCCGGTGCGCGAGGGGCTTGTGGTGTCGCCGGCTGACGGCCGCGTCTCGATGATCACCATGGCGCTGCCGCCGGCCGAGCTCGGGCTCGGCGACCGGCCGCTGCCGCGCATCTCGGTGTTCATGAGCGTGTTCAACTGCCACGTGAACCGCGCTCCCGTGGCGGGCAGGGTGGACCGCATCGCCTACCGGCCCGGCCTTTTCATCAATGCCGAGCTCGACAAGGCCAGCGAGGACAATGAGCGCAACTCGCTGGTCATCTCGACGGCGACGGCGCGGATCGGCGTGGTGCAGATCGCAGGGCTCGTCGCCAAGCGCATCGTCTGCTTCGTCAGGGAGGGCCAGGCGATCGGCGCCGGCGAGCGCTTCGGCCTGATCCGCTTCGGCTCCCGGCTCGATGTCTATCTGCCTGTGGGGATCAAGGCGCTGGTCTCGGAAGGGCAGACCGCGATCGCCGGCGAGACGATTCTGGCCGATCTTTCCGGAGACGACCCCAGTCGCGCCTTCCGCGCCAATTAACCAATAAGTCGGTCTGTGGGGGCCTTCCGCCGCAATGGCGGAGCGAGACGCGGCTTGCTATATCTCGCCTTGAGGTGAGGACCCGCGATGACGCCCTATGACTTCAAAGACCCTGACGTACGCCGCCGGCGGTTCCGCCCGATTCCGGTGCGGATGCTGGTGCCCAACGTCATCACGCTGCTGGCGATCTGCGCCGGTCTGACCTCGATCCGCCTGTCGATCGAAGGGCGGATGTCGCTCGCCGTCTACGCCATCGTGTTCGCGGCCGCCCTCGACGGCATCGACGGCCGCATCGCGCGCATGATCAAGGGGCAGTCCAAGTTCGGCGCCGAGCTCGACAGCCTCGCCGATTTCGTCAATTTCGGCGTCGCGCCGGGCCTGATGCTGTATTTCTGGCAGCTGCACGAGCTCGGCAATGCCGGCTGGATCGCCGCCATGGTGTTCGCGATCTCCGGCGGCCTGCGCCTGGCGCGCTTTAATGCCACCATGGACGACCCGAACAAGCCGGCCTTCGCTGCCAATTTCTTCACGGGCGTGCCGGCGCCGGCCGGCGCGATCACCGTGCTGCTGCCGATCTATGTTGCGTTCCTCGATCTCGGCCGCTGGCCCGCCGCGATGACGGCGGCCTATACGCTGCTGATCGCCTTCCTGATGGTGTCGCGCCTGCCGGTGTTCTCCGGCAAGACCAAGCGCATGCGCGTGCCGCCGGAGCTGGTGCTGCCGGCGTTCGTCGCGGTGATCGTCTTCATCGCGCTGCTGATCGCCTATCCCTGGCACGTACTCTCGTCCGGCACCGTCCTGTACCTGCTCTGCCTGCCGCTCGGCTACAAATCCTATCGCGACCAGGCCCGCGCGATGGAAGCCTCCGCGCCGTCGGGAGGCGAGGTCACCTCACCGCCGTCGGCGCCGACGCTGGCGAATTTGTCGGAGCCGCCCAACGACGACGACGACCGGCCCGGACGGCTGCACTGAGCGGCCACACGCGGATATCTGCCATGAGGCTCCCCGAGTTGGGCTGAGACCTGATCTCGGCTATATCGCCCTGTGCCGGCGGCATCGCGCCAACAGCGACCGCCAATCTGGGAGAGAACGCCGTGACTGATAAAGCGACCGGGCCGCTGCCCGCTTCCGTCCTCGAAGCGCTGGGCCGCTACGACACGCCGACGATCTGCAATGCCATGGAGATTGTGGCGCCCGAGCGCCGGCTGATCGGCTACACCACCAAGCAACTGGTCTGCCCGTTTCCCGACCTGCCGCCGATCGTCGGCTATGCCCGTACAGTCGCGATCCGCTCGGTGCTGAAATCCTCGCTTCCGGCCGAAGAGCAGTCCAGGCGCCGCATCGAGTATTACGAATATGTCGGCACCGGCCATGGTCCGCGCATCTCGGTGATCCAGGACATCGATGGTCCCGACCTCGGCTACGGCGCGTTCTGGGGTGAGGTGCAGAGCAACGTGCACAAGGCGCTCGGCTGCCTCGGCGTCATCACCGACGGCTCGATCCGCGACATCCCGCAATGGGCGCCGGGCTTCCAGGCGCTGGCCGGCTCGATCGGTCCGTCGCATGCCTGGGTGCATGCGGAGAGCTTTGGCGGCGAGGTTCGCGTTGCAGGCATGACCGTGAAGTCTGACGATCTGATCCACGCCGACCAGCATGGCGCCATCGTGATCCCGCTCGACATCGCGGCAAAGCTGCCGGAGGCCGCCGAGCTCTGCGGCCGCCGCGAGACGCCGATTCTGGAGATCGCCCGCAGCCCCGACTTTTCGCTCGAGAAGCTGAAGGCCGCGCTGAAGCGCTCGGCGGAGATCCACTGAGGGGTGATGAGGCGGCCTAAGGCCGCGACACCGGTCGCGGGTCACCCTGTTCCGTCAGAAACAGGGCGGCCTGATCCGGCTCGCCGAACATCGCGGCGGCGCACCCGATCAGGGTGAAGCCGCCTGCAAGGTCCCACAGCGTGATGTCCTCCGCATTGTCCGGAAGGTGAATCAAGCGCGCTGCGATCACCGCGAAGGCGGCCTCGGCAAAGAGCACGAGGCTGAAGGCCGGCAGAACGAGTTCCGGCTCGAGCAGGTGGAGCGCCAACACCGCAGGCAGCGCGGTGAGAAGGCTGAACAGCGTCAACATTGCAAAACGGCTCCCGCGATGGAGCATGCCGCAGGGCCCTAGAATAGCAGTCATCCCTCGTTCCGCCCCCGTGGCGCAGGGCCGCAGCCGGAGGACGCACGATGAAGATGAATGGCAAGACGATCCTGGTAACCGGCTCGACCGACGGCGTCGGCCGCTACGTCGCGCGACGGCTGGCGGAAGACGGTGCAAGGGTCCTGATCCATGGCCGCGACGCCACGCGCGCGAAGGTGTTGAGCGACGAGATCGCGAAAGCCGGCAATGCCGCGCCGACCTTCTACCAGGCCGATCTGTCGTCGATGTCGGGTACGCGTGCGCTCGCCGAAGCGGTCATCCGCGATCATCAACGTCTCGACGTCCTCGTCAGCAATGCCGGCATCGGTTCGCAAAACGATGGGCCGCAGCGACAAGTCAGCGCCGACGGTCACGAGCTGCGCTTTGCCGTGAACTACCTCTCCGGTTTCCTGCTGGCCCATCTGTTGTTGCCGCTGCTCAAGGCGGCGGCGCCGTCGCGGATCGTCAACGTCGCTTCCCTCGGCCAGCACCCGATCGACTTCGACGACGTCATGATCACGAAAGGCTACAGCGGTTCGCGTGCCTATGCACAGAGCAAGCTCTCCCAGATCATGTTCACCATCGATCTCGCGGACGAACTGAAGGGCGCGGGCATCACCGTGAACGCGCTGCATCCGGCGACCTATATGAACACCACGATGGTGCGCGCCGGCGGCGTCACGCCGATCTCGACGGTGGAGCAGGGTGGGGCGGCGATCCTGCGCCTCGTCGAGGGCGACGATGTCGCAGGCAAGAGCGGGCTGTTCTTCAACGGCATGAACGAGGCGCGTGCCAATCCGCAGGCCTACGATGCAGCTGCCCGCAAGCGCCTGCGCGAACTGAGCCTGAAGCTGACGGGCCTGGCACGCTAGCGCGCCGCAATCATGGTTAGCAAAGCGTTGAAATTCGTGTCGGCAGTCGGCAAAGCCGGCCTCATCCCGATGCGTTGCCCCGGTCTGGCGCGCCGGCTCAACTTAACCTTTACGCGGCTTTAAGGGCGGCACTCTAGGGTTTCCGATGCGGTTCGGGGTTGGGCCGCGCCAGCGGCCAGGACGGCCGTTGTTGCGTACGCGTTGGAGTATCCCATGGATATCATGACGAGCGTCGGGCTCATTGCGGGCATCATCGTGATCACGATGATGATCTTCATGGGCGGCGACCTTCACATGTTCATCTCCGAACATGCCATGATCATCATCTTCGGCGGCTCGATCTCCGCCACCATGATCCGCTTTCCGCTCTCGGCACTCCTGCACGGCCTTCCGCTCGGCGCCAAGTTCGCCTTCACCATGAGCCGCCTGTCGGCGCACGACCTCGTCGACGAACTCGCCCGCATCGCCGAGATCGCCCGCAAGCAGGGCCCGGTGGGTCTGGAAAAGGTCGAGACCGACGAGCCCTTCCTCGCCAAGGGCATCCGCTACGTCGCCGACGGCTATGACCTCGACTTCATCCGCGACAATCTCGAGCGCGACCGCGACAACTTCCTCATGCACCTCGACGAGGGCAGCAAGATTTATCGCGCCATCGGCGACTGCGCTCCGGCCTTCGGCATGATCGGCACCCTGATCGGCATGGTGCAGATGTTCGCCAACATGACCGACCCTTCCAAGCTCGGCCCGTTCATGGCGACCGCGCTGCTCGCCACGCTCTACGGCGCGCTGGTCGCGAACCTGTTCTGTCTGCCGATCGCCGACAAGCTGCACGGCAAGCTGCTGGACGAGGAGACCAACCGCACGCTGATCATCGACGGCATCCTGATGATCCGCGACTCCAAGAGCCCGACCCTGGTGCGCGAAATGCTGCTGGCCTACCTGCCGGAGAAGCATCGCCACGCCGAGGGCGAGCCGGTGCCGGCGTAAGCCCGCCCGCCGGGATTTTGAGACATGGCCAAGAAGAAACGCGGCGATGCCCATGGAGGCGGTCACGGCTGGTTCGTGACCTTCGCCGACCTCATGGGCCTGATGATGAGCTTCTTCGTGATGCTCGTGGCGTTCTCGACGCAGGACGCCAACAAGCTGAAGATCGTCGCGGGATCGATGCGCGACGCCTTCGGCGTGCAGAGCGAGGCGCGCTATGCCGGCATCGTCGAGTCCGACGGTTTGCCGACCCGCCCGCGGCTGAAGAACGTCGACCATATCCAGCCCGAGGATGCCTCCAACACGCCGACCCCGGACCAGGAAGATCGCGACAAGACGTCGGGCGCGAAGATCAAGGTCGACCGCAATTTCGCGCTCGCCGCAGCCTCGCTGCGCCAGGCGTTGCAGGACATGCCGGAGCTGACCGAGATGTCCAAGCACATCATGTTCGAGGAGACCAAGCAGGGTCTCAATCTGGAGATCGTCGACCAGGACGGCCGCTCGATGTTCGCCGACGGCTCCAAGGTGCCCTATGACCGCACCCGCCGCCTCGTCGAGAAGCTCGCGATCCCGCTCAAGGCCACGCCGCTCCGCGTCTCCATCGCCGGCCACACAGCGGCCGGCTTCGTGCCGACCCGCAGCGACTACGGCGCCTTCGATCTGTCGGCCGACCGCGCCAATGCCGTTCGCCAGATCCTCGAACGCGAGGGCCTGCCGCCGTCGCACATCTTCGCCGTCTCCGGCAAGGCAGATACCCAGCCGTTGTTTCCGGACGATCCCTCGCTCGCGGCCAACCGGCGGGTGACCATCACCCTGATGCGCGAAGATCCGCCGCTGCCGCCGAATCTGAAGCCGTGAGCATCACCCGGGCACGGTGAGCACCTTTTTCCGACGAGATCCTGCCCGGAAAATAGGCCCCCTTGCGCTACCATTCTACCTGAGGCATGTCGTCGCGCTGGCAATGAGCGTGGCTGCAGCGTCACAGCATCCGGCTCTGCGCCTGCTATGGTGGTGCGCCGATTGACAGGCGCACTGGAAGCGTCAAAAGGCGCCGGATCAATTCCAGGGAAGAAGCGTTTTCCATCTTCATGACGGCGAGCATCACACAGACCGAGACCCAGGACGGGCCGGTCACCTCGGGCTTTTGGTCCCTTACGCTCGGGAGCATCGGCGTCGTGTTCGGCGATATCGGCACCTCGCCGCTCTACGCGTTCCACGAGGCGGTCAGGGGCGCCGCCCATGGCGAGCCGGTCTCGCGCGTCATGGTTCTCGGCGTGCTCTCGCTGATCCTGTGGGCGCTGCTGATCGTCGTCACCGCCAAATACGTGCTGCTGCTGCTGCGCGCCGACAACAACGGGGAGGGCGGCACGCTTTCGCTGATGGCGCTCGGGCAGCGCGCGCTCGGGCGACGGAGCTGGTTCCTGCTCGCCCTCGGCGTGGTCGGCGCTTCCATGTTCATCGGCGATTCCATGATCACGCCGGCGATCTCGGTGCTATCGGCGGTCGAAGGCCTGAAGCTCGCAACCCCCGCGCTCGAGCATTACGTGGTGCCGCTCACCGTCCTCATCCTGGTGCTGCTGTTCGCGGTCCAGAGCAAGGGGACGGCGCTGGTGGCCTCGGCTTTCGGGCCGGTGATGGTGATCTGGTTCGCCGTCATCGCCGTGATGGGAGCGGTCCACATCGCCGACGATCCCTCGGTGCTGGCGGCGATCAATCCCTATTACGCCGTGCAGTTCGTGCTGTCGCACGGCACGATTGGCCTCGTCACCCTTGGCGCCGTGTTCCTGGCGGTGACCGGGGGCGAGGCGCTCTATGCGGATCTCGGCCATTTCGGGCGCAAGCCGATCCAGTCGGCCTGGATGTTCTTTGTGCTGCCCGCGCTCTTGATCAACTATTTCGGGCAGGGCGCGCTGGTGCTGTCTGATCCCAGCGCGATCGAGCACTCGTTCTATCGCATGGTGCCCGAGAGCCTGGTGTTGCCGCTGGTCGGGCTTGCGACCGCCGCGACCGTGATCGCGAGCCAGGCGGTGATCACCGGCGCCTATTCGCTGGTCTATCAGGCGGTACAGCTCGGCCTCTTGCCGCGCTTCGAGGTCCGCTACACCTCCGAGACTCACGCCGGCCAGATCTACCTGCCGCGGGTGAATCGGCTGCTGCTGATCGGCGTGATGCTGCTGGTGCTATTGTTCCACACCCCCAGCAATCTGGCGTCGGCTTACGGCATCGCGGTCTCCACCACCATGGTCGCCGACGGCATCATGGGCTTCATCGTGATCTGGAAATTGTGGAACTGGCGCGCTGCCACGGCTGCGGCCGTGATCATGCCCTTCGTCATCGTCGATCTGAGCTTCTTCAGCGCCAATCTCTTGAAGCTGCTTGAGGGCGCCTGGGTACCGCTGCTGTTCGGCGTGGCCATGGCGGGAACGATCTGGACCTGGCGGAAGGGCTCCGGGATCCTGATCCAGAAGACGCGCCGGATCGAGGTGCCGCTGGACGATCTGATCCGCAGCCTGGAGAAGCGGCCCCCGCACATCGTCAAGGGCACCGCGGTGTTCCTGACCAGCGATCCCTCATTCGTGCCGACCGCGCTGCTGCACAATCTCAAGCACAACAAGGTGCTGCACGAGCACAACGTGATCTTGACCATCGAGACCGCGCATACGCCGCGGGTCGATCTGTCCGAGCGATTCCGGATGGAGAAGATCAGCGAGAAGTTCTCGAAGGTCCGGCTGCGCTTCGGCTACATGGAGCAGCCGAACGTGCCCAAGGCACTTGCGATCGCGCGCAAGCAGGGCTGGCAGTTCGACATCATGTCGACGTCGTTCTTCGTGTCCCGGAGGTCGCTGAAGGCGTCAGCGCAGTCGGGTATGCCGCTGTGGCAGGACCATTTGTTCATTGCGCTCAGCCGGTCCGCCAACGACGCCACGGATTACTTCCAGATCCCCACGGGACGGGTGGTTGAAGTCGGAACCCAAGTCACCATCTAGAACGCAACTGCCTTAGTCATGCAAATTTGCATGTCTAAGCCCCGGAATCGGGCTAGGCTATGCCGGTAGCGCAGGACTATAAGCCGCGCGCTCTTCCGCCATTGTGCAGTGAAGCATTTTAGAGGCCACTGGGCTCTCCCATGACAAGCGACATAGTGATTTCCGCCCCGGAAACGGCGGCGGCCAATGGGCATGGCGAGGCCCATACCACCGCCCGTTTCGGCGCGCTGACCCTCGGCAGCATCGGCGTCGTCTACGGCGATATCGGCACCAGCCCGCTCTACGCGTTCCGCGAGGCGGTGATGGCGGCATCGGGCGCGGACGGGCTGCCGACGCCGGCGGCGGTGCTCGGCGTGGTCTCGCTGATCCTGTGGGCACTGATCGTCGTGGTGACGCTCAAATACGTCGTGATCCTGCTCCGCGCCGACAACAACGGCGAGGGCGGCACGCTGGCGCTGATGGCGCTGGCCCAGCGCGCGGTCGGCACCGGCGGGGCGACCGTCGTCCTGCTTGGCATCATTTCCGGCGCGCTGTTCTATGGCGATGCCGTGATCACGCCTGCGCTGTCGGTGCTGTCCGCGATCGAAGGCATGAAGGACGTCACGCTGCGGTTCGGGCCCTATATCGTGCCGCTAACCGTGGTCATCCTGGTCTGCCTGTTCGCCGTGCAGTCGCGCGGAACCGCCCGCGTCGCCGCCTTCTTCGGCCCGATCATGTGCGTCTGGTTTGCGGTCCTTGCCGCGGCGGCGATCCATCCGATCATCCAACAGCCGCAAGTGCTGTATGCGCTGAACCCGCTCTATGCGGTCTCTTTCATGTTCCACCACGGCATCATCGGCTTCGTGACGCTGGGCGCGGTGTTCCTCGCGGTCACCGGGGCTGAGGCGCTCTATGCCGATCTCGGCCATTTCGGCAAGCGACCGATCCAGACCGCGTGGCTGTTCATCGTGCTGCCGTCGCTCGCGCTGAACTATCTCGGGCAGGGCGCCCTCGTGCTCGGCGATCCCGGCGCCATCGTCAGCCCGTTCTTCCAGCTCTTCCCGCAGGGCTTCTTCCGCGGCTGCATGGTCGTGCTCGCCACCATGGCGACCGTCATCGCCAGCCAGGCGGTCATCACAGGCGCATATTCCTTGACGCGCCAGGCGATCCAGCTCGGCCTGTTGCCGCGCTTCGAAATTCGCCATACGTCGGAAGCCCATTCCGGCCAGATCTTCATCCCGCGCATCAACCAGCTGCTGCTGGTCGCGGTGGTGCTGCTGGTGCTCCTGTTTCGCTCGTCCAGCGCGCTCGCCTCGGCCTACGGCATCTCGGTCACCGGGACCATGGTGGTCACGGCGATGATGGGCTTCGTCGTGATCTGGAAGGTCTGGCGCTGGTCGCCGCTCGCGGCCGGAGCGCTGATTGCGCCGTTCCTGTTTCTCGACCTCACGTTCCTGGCCGCCAACCTGCTCAAGGTGTTCGAAGGCGGCTGGGTGCCGCTGGCGCTCGGCGCGCTCATGATCATCCTGATGTACACGTGGCGGCGCGGCAGCCGCCTCTTGTTCGAGAAGTCGCGCAAGCTCGAGTTCCCGCTCGCCGATCTCGTGGCGATGCTGGAGAAGCGGCCGCCGCAGCGGGTGCCCGGCACCGCGGTGTTCCTGACCTCCGACCCGCTCAGCGCGCCGACCGCGCTGATGCATAGTCTGAAGCACTACAAAGTGCTCCACGAGAAGAATGTCATTCTCACCATCGAGACGGCGCAGACCCCACGGATCGATCCGGCCGAGCGCGTGAAACTGGAGCAGATCTCACCGACCTTCTCCAAGGTGACGCTGAAGTTCGGCTTCATGGAATCGCCCAACGTGCCGAAAGCCCTGGCGATCGCCCGCAAGCTCGGCTGGCAGTTCGACATCATGTCGACCTCGTTCTTCCTGTCGCGCAGAGCGCTCAAGCCCGCCGTCCATTCCGGCATGCCGCGCTGGCAGGACCGGCTGTTCATCTCGCTCAGCCGCTCGGCCAACGACGCCACCGACTATTTCCAGATCCCCTCTGGCCGCGTGGTCGAGGTCGGAACGCAGGTGACGATTTAGGCGGCCGGCCAACGCCCCACTTCAAGTCGCTGCGATTTAGCTTTAACTTGCGCCGCGCGGCTCAAGCCTTTGTAGCGCTTGATTTTCGTGAGCCGAGAGGCGAGGTTGCCGCCGGCCGGGATAGGTCCGGCTGGCACGCGCGACGTTGGAGGATGATGTGGCAAACCAGGTGCAGGATCTGACCCCGGACGAGGTCTCCAAGGGTGTCGCGGAGGGCCGCTATCTCCTCGTCGACGTGCGCGAGCCGAACGAGGTCGAAGCCGAGGCCTATCCCTACGGCGTCGTGGTGCCGCTCTCGACCTTCGATCCCAAGGCGATCCCCGATCCCCAGGGCAAGGACGTCGTGTTTGCCTGCCGCTCGGGCAAACGCTCGGTGACGGCCTCGCTCGCGGCTCAGGCGGCGGGCCTGCCTTACGACAAGCATCTGGCCGGCGGCATGCTGGGCTGGAAGGCGGCGGGGCTTCCCAGCAAGGTCGGTGGCTAGCCCCGCGATGACGTCCAAGAGCTCTTCGCTGAACAAGGTCTTCGCCGACCTTCCCGTCACCATCTTCGAGGCGATGTCGCAGGCCGCGCGCGACAATGCCGCCATCAATCTCGGCCAGGGCTTTCCCGACGATCCGGGGCCGGAGGACATCCGCCGCGCCGCGGCCGAGGCCTCGCTGAACGGCTACAACCAGTATCCCTCGATGATGGGCCTGCCGGAGCTGCGCCAGGCGATCGCGACCCATTACGGCCATTGGCACGGGCTCAAGCTCGATCCGATGAGCGAGGTGATGGTCACCTCCGGCGGCACCGAGGCACTGACCTCGGCGATCCTCGCGGTGGTGCAGCCCGGCGACGAGGTGGTGTGCTTCCAGCCGGTCTATGATTCCTATTTGCCGATCATCCGCCAGGCCGGCGGCATCCCGCGCCTCGTGCGGCTGGAG